>VGKF01000008.1 GCA_016867175.1 Candidatus Omnitrophota bacterium
AACGAGACGGGATCCCGCCCTCGTGATGATAGCTAGGGCGGGAGAATCGCGGGAGGCTCACTTAAAATATCTGGAAGTAACCGAACGCGGAGCGTTCTTGAGCCTTGATATTACGTTTAGGCGAAATCCCGCCACCGTTTTAATTAGAGTTATAACGGGAGAATCGCGGGAGGCTCACTTAAAATCAAGCCACTTTCTATCAGAGATAGTGGCGCAGCCCTGCCTTATTATAAGGAGCCCGGCAGGATAGAGGGTTTTAAAATACCGAGAGCGGATTAGAGGCTGGCCGGGCGGATGGCGGAATTGGCATACGCGATAGCCTTAGGAGCTATTGGGGAAACCCTTGGAGGTTCAAATCCTCTTCCGCCCACTAAATAAATTATGACCGATGCGCACCTTGCCCTTATGAGGAATTGGGCAAGTGCGCACTAGGTAGTGCGGGAGTGGTCTCCTGTGACTTTCAGTCACAGGATTCGCCACTCAAAAAGTTATTGCGGGAGTGGCTCAGTTGGTAGAGCGCAACCTTGCCAAGGTTGATGTCGCGGGTTCGAACCCCGTCTCCCGCTTAGTATTAAAGTGATAAATAAAAAGCCCTACACTTTGCAGGGCTAAATTGAATAAAAGGAGAGAGGCATGAAGATAATGGAATTTCTTTCAAAAAATGCAATAGTGATGGATATCAAATCTAATAAAAAAGAAGATGTGATCAGAGAGCTGGTGGATGCCCTTATAGAGGGTGGCGATATAGAAAAACACTACCGCAACAAGCTGATGGAAGCGCTTATGGCCAGAGAGGTCTTAGGCTCAACCGCTATCGGTCAGGGCGTGGCTATCCCTCATGCAAAGGCAGACTGCGTAGATAAACTGGTGGCGGCTTTCGGGATTTCTAAGAAAGGCGTTGATTTTGATTCCCTGGACGGAGAGCCAGCGTATATCTTTTTCTTACTGGTTGCTCCTCAAGATTCTGCCGGACCACATCTTAAGGCCCTGGCCAGAATCTCGCGTCTCTTAAAGGATAAATATTTCCGCGACGGGCTACGTGCATCCGCGGATGATAAGGCAGTAATAAAAATAATCTCCCAGGAAGATGAAAAAAAGCTCTAATTTCAAAGAATACGGCTCTTGGCTAGAAGTGCTGTTTAAATGGCTTTACCCCGGCATTGGTATCAAACGCTGGATCGCACTTACCGGCTTTGGCATACTATTGATTATCATTGGCGCGGTCAGCCTTTTGGCTGAGGAGTACCGGATAACTCAACTATTAGATGTGGTTGTAGTTCTTTCTGGCTTTATAATCTTAGTATTAGGTATCAAGCGCCTTATAACTGCATTTATCCCTGCCTCAAGAGGCAGAGAGTTGGTAGATATCTTGTATCAGAGGAGACAGCTCAGCCGTGGCCCCAGGATTGTGGCTGTGGGCGGCGGTACGGGTTTATCCGCGCTTCTCTTGGGCCTTAAGGAATATACCTCTAACATCACTGCTATTGTAACGGTTGCTGATGACGGCGGCTCTTCAGGCAGAATCAGGCAGCAGTTTGATATCCTGCCTCCCGGTGATATACGCAACTGTTTAGTTGCCTTGGCAGATGCCTCAACGCTTATGCGTGACTTATTTCAGTTCCGCTTTGATGATAGCTCTGAGCTTAGAGGGCATAGTTTCGGCAACCTCTTCATCACGGTTATGACCAGGCTCACAGGAGATTTCGATAAGGCGATTAAAGAGACCAGTAAGGTCCTGGCTTTAAGGGGCCAGGTCATACCCTCGACTTTAAATAATGTGGTATTGTCCGCAGAGCATAAAGACGGCTCAATCACAGAGGGTGAGAACAAGATCCCCAAGGCGCATAAGCCCATAAACAGGGTTTACTTGAAGCCGGATCAGCCAACTGCTACACCTGAGGCGATAAAGGCAATACAGGAGGCCCAGATTATTATCCTGGGCCCGGGTTCTTTATATACGAGTATTATACCCAATCTTTTGATAAAAGAGATTACTGAGGCGATAGCTGCTGCAGGGGCGATCAAGGTTTATGTCTGTAATGCCATGACTCAGCCAGGGGAGACGGATAATTTCAGCGCCGCTGAGCATATCAAAGCGCTTATTAAGCATAGCCATGCGCGCATATTTGATTACTGTATCCTTAACTCCGGAGAGGTATCTCAAGAGATAGTCAGGCGCTATGAACAAGAGGGCTCCTGTCGCGTTATCAATGATGCGCGTAATATCGCCAATATGGGTTACCACGCGATTGAAGAAGACGTGATTGTCGCCGAGGATGTGGTAAGGCACGACCCGGCTAAATTAGCCAAGATTATCTTAGGCTTCATAGAAGAGCTTTAATTATTGAGGATTTGATCAATATGGCCTTAATTCAGAAGAAGGTGGTAGTAAAAAACAGGCAAGGCCTGCATGCCCGTCCGGCGGCATTATTTGTGCAGGTGGCCAATAAGTTTGATGCGCGCATCATTATTAAGCGTGATAAGGAAGAGGTAAACGGCAAGTCTATTATGGGGATTCTTATGCTGGGCGCAGAAAAAGGCAGTTCCATTGTCATTGAGGCTGACGGAGATGACGCCCTTAAGGCTATAGAGGAGTTGGAGAAAGTCGTTACTAGCGAAGAATAAAGATGATAAAACTAAAAGGTATAGCTGCGGCTTCGGGTGTGAGTATCGGTAAGGCCTTTAAGGTAGGCAAGGAAGAGTTTGTTATTTCTAAGGAACAGATACGCCCGGATGAGATTCCGCTTCAGATACAGCTGTTTGAGGAAGCGCTTATCCAGACACGCAAAGAGATTATAGGCCTTCAGAGGCGGATTGCTACCGATATGGGTCAGGACCAGGCCCAGATTTTTGACGCGCACCTGCTAGTCTTAGAAGACCGCATAATTATAGAGGAGGTAATCACCCGCCTTAAAAAAGAGCGTCTCAATGTAGCCTATATTTTCTCCGAAGTGCTTAAGAAGTATATCGATGTTTTCTCAAGGATTGAGGACGAATATCTTAAAGAGCGCACATCCGATGTCAATGATGTGGGCAAAAGGGTACTGCGCAACCTCCTAGGAAAGAAGCGTTCGCTTCTGGAAGATGTTAAGGGGAAGGTGGTAGTGGTAGCGCATGACATTTCTCCTTCGGATACCGCCTCTATGCATAAAGAAAATGTCTGTGCCTTTATTACCGACATAGGAGGAAAAACTTCACATACCGCCATTATGGCTAAGTCCCTGGAGATCCCGGCCGTAGTTGGCGCTGAAGAGGCGACCTTAAGGATTAAGAGCGGCGATATGCTTATCGTTGACGGCAGCACGGGCGTAATTATAGTCAATCCCGATGAAGATACCCTGCAGCAATACCAGAGGGAAGAAGAAAAGATCAGGGGTATCTCTGAGAAATTCCTTTCGGTAAAGGATCTGCCTGCTACTACTTCTGATGGTAAGCCAGTGGAGGTGGCGGCTAATATAGAGTTGCCCGCAGAAGTACTTTCGGTAAAACTACATGGCGGCTCAGGTATAGGGCTTTACCGCACGGAGTTTTTCTATATGAACAGAAAAGACGTCCCTACGGAAGAGGAACATTATCAGGCTTATAAATACGTGGCCGAAGAGATGAGCCCCAGCCCCGTAATCATCCGTACCCTGGATTTAGGAGGGGATAAATTTTTGTCGCAGTTTGATATACCAAGTGAAATGGAGCCTTTCTTAGGATGGCGGGCAATCCGCTTCTGCCTGGCAAGGCCTGAGATATTCAAGGTGCAGCTGAGGGCGATTCTTAGGGCCTCGGTACACGGTAACCTTCGGCTTATGTATCCGATGGTCTCCGGGATAGAGGAGCTGCGCCAGGCCAATACAATATTAGAAGAAGCAAAAAAAGAATTAAATAAGGAAGGTAAGTCTTTTAACAATGAACTTAAGGTAGGCGTTATGATAGAGGTTCCTTCTGCGGCGATAACCGCAGACCTCTTGGCTTCTGAGGTAGATTTTTTTAGTATCGGCAGTAACGATCTTATACAATATTCTTTGGCAGTGGACCGCACTAATGAAAAAGTGGCCTATCTTTATGAACCTACCCATCCGGCAGTGCTTAGGATGATCAAGAGTATTATTGAAGCAGCGCACGCTGCGGGTATCAAAGTAGGGGTGTGCGGAGAGATGTCTAGCGAGCCAGCCCTTGTCTCTATTTTGCTTGGGTTGGGGTTAGATGAGTTTAGTATGCCGCCTTCCTCTATACCAGAAGTCAAATACCTAATCCGTTCCATGTCTTTTAAAGAGGCTCAACGTATCGCCCAGCAGGCCTTAAAACTTTCCACGGGTAAAGAAGTAGAGGAATTTAGCCAGTTAAAATTAAAGGAGATCTTAAAATAAGAAAGGACATCATGCGTAAATCAAGGCTGACAGCGGACTCTATAAAAAAACTGGATAAGTCCGATATGCTGGGGTTGCTTATGGATTTCCCGGCCCAGTGCAAGGCAGCAAAAGATATAGCCCAGAAGGCCAGGATATCATTTGAAAAAAGGGATTTTAACAAGGTTATCTTTGCCGGTCTTGGCGGCTCAGCAATAGGCGCGGACTTTGTGCGTTCGTATCTTTATTTTGAGAGCAAACTTCCTATTACAGTCTATCGCGAATATGATTTGCCTGCCTGCGTAGATAGCTCGACTCTGGTTTTTATCGCCAGCTACTCCGGAAATACTGAAGAGACTTTAAGCGCCTATGAACAGGCTAAACAAAAAGGCTCTTCAATAATAACTGTCTCTTCGGGAGGCAAAATAAAGGAATGGGCTAAGCGAGACAGCATTACTTTTATTGAAATACCGCAAGGCCTCCCGCCCAGGTGTGCCCTGGGATATTTGAGCATTATACCTCTTTGTATATTAGCCCGCCTTGGCCTTATAAAAGATACGCAGCAAGATATTAACCAGGCAATCTCGCTCTTAGAAGACCTAAGGAATAAGAGCCTTAATCCTAAAATAGGGCAGAAGGACAATGTTTCTAAAATCCTGGCCGCTAAGATATTTAATAAGATTCCGGTTATATATTCCGGATCGGTGCATTTTGACGTGACTGCAACGCGTTTTCGCTGCCAACTTAACGAAAACTCAAAAGCCCTGGCCGCAAGCCACCTCTTCCCGGAGATGAATCACAATGAGATCGTGGGCTGGCAGAACCCCAAGAAATTATTTAAGGGCCTGTCGGTAGTTATGCTAAGAGACAGTAAAATGCATCCTCGGGTAGCGACGCGCTTAGATATAACGCGCGACATATTGGTTAAAGAGCGCGTAAGCGTAATAGAGGTTTGGTCAAGGGGGGAAGGCCTCTTAAGCAGGATACTTTCGCTTATTTATATAGGAGATTTTACCTCCTATTATCTAGCCATACTCTACGGCATTGACCCTACGCCTGTGGATAGGGTAACTTATTTAAAAAACGAGCTGGCAAGAAAATAGAACAATTTCTTAAAAGATAATGAAGGCATTAATATTGGCGGCAGGTTATGCCACCCGGCTTTACCCTTTGACAAAAGAATATCCCAAGCCGTTGCTTAAAGTCAAAGATAAGCCTATCATAGATTACATCGTTGATAAACTGGATAGAATAAAGGGCATAGATGAGATTATCGTTATCACTAACAGTAAGTTTATTTCCCGTTTTAGAAAATGGAAGCTAGGCTCACAGAGTAAAAAGCGCCTAACCTTATTAGATGACCTTACCCGGGATCAGAAAAGTCGCCGCGGGGCAATAGGCGATTTGTATTTTGCCGTCGATAAGAAACGCATCAAAGACGACCTTTTAGTTATAGGCGGGGATAATATATTTGATGGCAACTTAGATAGATTGCTCTTTTTTAGCCGTTCTAAAGCAGGTAGCCCCGTTGTAGGAGTTTATGACATAAGGGATGTACGCCAGGCTAAGCATTACGGGGTGATTAAACTGGATAAAAAAAACAGGGTTTTAGATTTTAAGGAAAAGCCAAAGAAACCTAAGGCTACCCTAGTTGCTATGTGTCTTTATTATTTCCCCAAAGATAAACTGGGGTTGGTGAAGGAATATATGAAGAACAAAAAGAAAGAGAACGATGCGACAGGCTTGTATATAGATTGGCTAAGAAAGAGGGTTGCGGTCTATGGTTTCGTATTTCACGGACGCTGGTATGATATAGGGGATCATAAATTTTACCATCGGGCAAAAGAGGCATTCTAATAAACAGGAGGAGTTATGGTTTTGCGTAAACATTTTTTCACTTCCGAATCAGTAGGAGAAGGGCATCCGGACAAAGTCTGCGATCAGATCTCGGATTCTGTGCTTGATGAGGTCTTGCGTAATGATAAGGATCCAGAAAGAAGCAGGGTGGCCTGCGAGACCTATGTAACTATGGGGCTTTTGATTGTGGGCGGCGAGATTACTACCAGCGCCTACGTTGATATACAGAAACTTGCGCGAAAGATCATAAGAGATATTGGATATACGCACCCTAAATACGGATTCGATTATGAAACCTGCGCCATTGTCAACACTATCAATAGCCAGTCTCCTGATATCGCCCAAGGCGTAAACGTGGGAGGGGCAGGGGACCAGGGGATTATGTTTGGATATGCCTGCGGGGAGACTAAAGAGTTGATGCCGTTGCCTATAACATTGGCGCACCAATTAGTCAGGCGCATGGCTGAAGTGCGCAGGGCCAATATCTTGAAGTATCTGGGGCCTGATTGTAAATCCCAGGTAACCGTTGAATATGATAATGGGAAACCCAGGCGCGTAGATTCAGTAGTGCTTGCCTGTCAGCATACGGAAGATGTATTAGATAAGACCGGAAAACACATGACTGCAAGAGCGCGCCAGGAATTAGTTGAGGTTATTGCTAAGCCGATATTGAAGCATCTGATTGATAAGAATACCAAATATTACGTTAACCAGACCGGTAAATTCTTGGTTGGCGGGCCGCAATCCGATACTGGTATGACTGGCAGAAAGATCATTGTGGATACCTACGGCGGTACGGTGCAGCACGGAGGAGGGGCCTTTTCTGGTAAAGACCCTACCAAGGTAGATCGTTCCGCAGCCTATATGTGCCGTTATGTTGCCAAAAATATAGTAGCTGCCGGCTTAGCGGATAAATTCCTAGTGCAACTATCATATGTAATCGGCCATGCTGAACCGCTATCTATTTTTATAGATACTTACGGCACAGGTAAGATTTCTAACGAAAAGTTTGTAAGCCTAATAAGGAGAAATTTTGACCTTACCCCCAGAGGTATTATTAAGTCGCTAAATCTGTTGCTTCCTATATATGCCAAGACTGCCTGTTACGGCCATTTTGGCAGGCTAGGTTCAGAATTCAACTGGGAGAAAACGGATAAGGTAGCGGCTTTAAAGAAGCAAGCAGCAAGATTATAAAAGGAGCGTAAATGAATTATGATATCAAGGATATCAAATTAGCCGATAAGGGAGCGCTCAGGATTGAGTGGGCGCGCAATAATATGCCGGTGCTTGGATTAGTTGCCAGGCGTTTTAAGAAAGAGCGTCCATTGGCCGGACTCAAAATCGCCTGTTGCCTGCATGTGACTACCGAGACCGCGGTCTTGGCAGAGGTGTTGAAGTTAGGCGGTGCCCAGGTTTCCGTATGCGCCTCCAATCCCCTCTCGACGCAGGATGACGTGGCATCCTCTTTGGCGAAGAATCTGAGGGTCCCTGTTTTTTCTATAAAGGGTGAAGACACCAAGACATATTATCAGCATATAAAGGCTGTGCTGGCAGTCAAGCCGGATATTACCATGGATGACGGCGCAGACTTAGTCAGCACTATACATCAGCGTGATTTTGCTGTACACAGCAATATTATAGGCGGCACCGAAGAGACGACTACCGGCGTAATCAGATTAAGGGCTTTGGCTAACCAGGGAAAACTGCGTTATCCTATCATTGCGGTCAATGACGCGGCAACCAAACACCTTTTCGATAACCGCTACGGCACAGGGCAATCCACAATAGACGGCGTGATCAGGGCTACCAATAAACTCCTGGCAGGTGCAGCTTTTGTAGTCTGCGGTTATGGATGGTGCGGCAGGGGGGTGGCGATGCGGGCAAAGGGTATGGCCTCTAGGGTTATTATAGTGGAGGTTGACCCGCTTAGGGCTCTTGAGGCGACTATGGATGGCTATGAGGTGACGACTATAAAAGAAGCCAGTAAGATCGGCGATGTATTTGTGACCACTACAGGAGATACCAGCGTAATCCGCAAGGAACATTTTCTTTTGATGAAGGATGGCTCGATTGTAGCTAATTCCGGGCATTTCAATGTAGAGCTGGATATACCGGGCCTCGCCTCTTTAAGTAAGAAGAAAAGATATATCCGCGAGTTTGTCCAGGAGTATACCTTGAAATCAGGACGCAGGATTTATGTGCTGGGAGAGGGCCGCTTGGTCAATCTGGCTGCTGCCGAAGGCCATCCTGCGCAGGTAATGGATATGTCATTTGCCAACCAGGCCTTGAGCGCTGAGTATATAGCCAAGAACTATCGCAGGCTAAAGAAGGATGTCTTTAAGGTTCCCGAGGATATAGATAAGAATATTGCAGCGCTAAAACTAAGGTCAATGGGCATAAAGATAGATAGTTTGACCAGAGAACAAAAAAAGTATCTGTCCAGCTGGGAAATAGGCACATGAAGCGAATCGGTGTATTAACCTCAGGCGGAGACGCCTCAGGGATGAACGCGGCTATTAGGTCGGTAGTGCGTTATGCCGTGCATAATAAATTAGAGGTTACGGGCATATGCAGGGGTTACGCCGGATTGGTCAACGAGGAGCTAAAAATTTTTGATCATCGATCGGTCTCCAATATCATTAATCGCGGAGGCACGATCTTAAAGACCGCGCGTTGCCCCGAATTCTTAACTGAAGAAGGCCAGGCCAGGGCGGTCTCAGCAATAAAGAATAATAAGATAGACGGCCTGGTGTTAATAGGCGGTGACGGCACCTACCGCGGCGGGATTGCCTTAAGTAAAAAATGGTCCATACCCTGCATAGGCCTGCCAGCGACTATTGATAACGATATCAACGGGACTGACTCTACTATCGGTTCAGATACAGCAGTCAATACCGCTCTTGAGGCAATCGATAAGATCAGGGATACCGCTACTTCCATGGAGCGCATCTTTGTGGTAGAGGTAATGGGCAGGGAATCCGGATTTATTGCTTTGCAGGTTGCCATAGGCGGCGGGGCTGAGGATGTGCTTCTGCCTGAGAAAAAAATCGATATGCATGAAATATGCCATCAGATCGTAGAGGGGAATATCCGCGGCAAGGTCAGCTGGATCATTATTGTAGCTGAGGGCTCCGGAAGAGCCCAGGATATCGCAGATAAGATTACCGATATGACCAGCCTTGAGACGAGGGTGGTGGTTTTAGGCCATGTGCAAAGAGGGGGCGCGCCTACCTCAAGAGACAGGATCCTAGCCACACGCTTTGGCGCAGAGGCAATAGACCTTTTGATGAAAGGCGAATCAAGCAAGGCAGTTGGCATAGTCTCCGATAATATAAACATAGTAGATTTGGAATTTGCCGTCAGCAAAAAAGAATTAAGGGTAGACAGCCTTTATAATCTAATTAAGATATTAACTTAGGAAGGAGCCTTAAGAATGGGAAGAAAGCCGTTGGATATAGAAAAACTAGTCTTAGATTTAATTATCTCCGATGATATTAATCTAAAGAAATCTCTTGCCAAAAAGATTCAAGACTTGGCCTATAAAAAAGGGGTATATCCTTCTAGTATCCATAGCTTATATATGGCGCGCGGCAAGGGAGAATTTAGCGGCTTTACCGTTCCAGCGATAAATCTAAGGAGTATGACTTATGATCTGGCGAAGGCGATATTCCGGGTAGCTAAAAGGAATAACTCCGGGGCCTTTATCTTCGAGATAGCAAAATCAGAGATGGGCTATACCGCCCAACCTCCTATAGAGTATGCGGCGGTGATTTTGGCAGCAGCTATCAAGGAGGGCTATATTGGTCCGGTCTTTATACAGGGAGATCATTTCCAGGCTAATGCCAAGAAATTCCAGGAGAACCAGGATAAAGAGATAGAAGGGATTAAGGCCCTTATCCAGGAATCCATAGAGGCGGGATTTTATAATATTGATATAGATTCCTCTACCTTGGTTGACCTTAGCAAAACAGACATCAACAAGCAGCAGTATTTTAACTATGAGGTCTGCGCTAAGCTTACGCAATTTATCCGTCAGATCCAGCCGGCCGGTATTGAAGTTTCTGTAGGCGGAGAGATTGGTGAAGTGGGCAGCAAGAATTCTACTCCGGAGGATTTAAGGGCTTTTATGCTTGGGTTTAAAGATAGGCTGCGTAAGGGCAGGACCGGGATCAGTAAAATTAGCGTCCAGACCGGCACCTCACATGGCGGGGTAGTTTTACCCGACGGGACAGTAGCGCAGGTAAAACTTGATTTCGAGACGCTGAAAACTTTATCAAAAATCGCCAGAGAGGAATTCGGCCTAAGTGGTGCTGTGCAGCATGGCGCATCTACTTTGCCTGCCGAGGCATTCCATAAATTTCCGGAGGTTGATACTGCCGAGGTGCATCTGGCAACTGAATTTCAGAATATGATCTATGAGAGCAGGCATTTCCCGGCAGAATTAAAGAAGAAGATCTACGAATGGTTAAAGGTGAATGCTGCCTCAGAGAAGAAGGACGGGGAGACAGAAGAACAGTTTTTCTACAAAACGCGCAAGAAAGCCCTGGGCCCTTTCAAGAAGGAGATCATGGGTCTCTCTAAAGAAGTACGCGATGCAATTGCAGCAGAGATAGAGCAGAAGTTTGAGTTCCTCTTTAAACAGCTCAATAATGTAAATAATAAGGAGCTCGTGGATAAATATGTTATTCTCAAAAGAGTAATTATACGTAAACGCAAGGAAGGCAAGCAGGTAGTGCATGACGGAGAAGGGGCGGATTAGTCTTTAGGAGGCAGATATGCGTTCAGATAAGATTAAAAAGGGCTTAGAACGGGTTCCGCATCGGGCGCTTTTGCATGCTACTGGATTAGGCAGAAAGGATTTAAACAGGCCTTTTATCGGGGTAGCTACCTCTTTTACTGATTTAATCCCCGGCCATATCGGGATGCGCGACCTGGAACGCTTTATCGAAAGAGGCATATGTTATGGCGGAGGCGTCCCCTTTTTCTTCGGCATACCGGGTATCTGCGACGGAATTGCCATGGGCCACTTGGGTATGTGTTATCCCTTGGCCTTGCGAGAGCTGGTGGCAGATAGCGTAGAAACTGTTTGTAACGCGCATAGCCTTGACGGACTGGTCTGCCTGACTAATTGTGATAAGATCACCCCGGGCATGCTTATGGCTACAGCCAGATTAAATATACCAACGATTATTGTTACAGCCGGGCCAATGCTCTCCGGACGCTACAGGCAGCGTAAACTTGCCTTTGTGCATGATAGTTACGAAGCCATGGCGCGTGCGAAAAAAGGAGAGATCTCTGCTAAGGAATTATCCTGTCTTGAGATGGAGGCCTGCCCAGGAGCGGGTTCCTGTCAGGGGCTCTATACTGCCAATACCATGGCCTGCCTTACCGAGACTATGGGCATGTCTTTACCTGGCTGCGCTACAGCCCTGGCAGTCTCGGCAAAGAAACGCAGGATTGCCCAGGCCAGCGGAGAGCGGATAGTGGAATTAGTTAAGAAAAATATAACTCCGCTAGATATTATAAACAAGAAGTCCCTTGAGAATGCCATTACCGTAGATATGGCCTTGGGCGGCTCAAGCAACACAGTCCTGCATCTTATGAGCATTGCCCACGAGGCAGGGATAGAGATCAGCCTTAAGACTTTCGATAATATAGGTAAAAAGACTCCTCACATCACTAATCTAGAGCCGGCTGGCCCGTATTTTATGGAGGACCTAGAGTATGCCGGAGGTATACCGGCTGTGCTAAAGAGGCTGAAGGCTAAATTGAATAATACTTTAAATCTCAGCGGAGATAAAACCTTCGATATAGCTAAGAATGCCGAGATTTTTGACGAAGAGATAATCCGTCCGTTTAACCGCGCCTATCATAAGCAAGGCGGGATTGCGGTTTTATTCGGTAACCTCGCCCCTAGTGGTGCGGTAGTGAAACAGTCGGGGGTAAACCCTAAGATGATGAAGTTCAGCGGCCGCGCCCGCGTATTCAACCGCGAAGAAGAGGCAATGCAGGCAATCATGAATAAAAAAGTCAAAAAAGGAGACTGCCTGGTAATACGTTACGAAGGCCCTGCAGGCGGCCCGGGTATGCGCGAGATGCTTGCGCCAACAGCCGCTATAGTGGGGATGGGGTTGACCGAATCCGTTGCCCTGATTACAGACGGTCGTTTTTCCGGGGGGACTAAAGGGCCCTGTATTGGGCATATCTCTCCTGAGGCCTCAGCCAAAGGACCGATTGCGGTTTTAAAAGAGGGTGATATAATCAATATAGATATACCTAATAGGAAATTAGAGGTAAAGTTAACCGCCTCCGAGATAGCTAAAAGATTTAACTCTTGGAAACCAGTTGCGCAAAAGATCAAGAGGGGTTATCTGGCCAGGTATTCCAGGTTAGTTAGCTCTGCAGATAAAGGTGCTGTATTAAAATGAAACTAAGCGGCGCGCAAATACTCATTGAGTGTTTAAAACGCGAAGGCGTAGAATTGCTTTTTGGATATCCGGGAGGCCAGGTCCTGCCTATTTTTGACAAGCTCTATGATTCCGGTATCCGCTTTATCCTTCCCCGCCATGAACAGGCAGCAGCGCACGCTGCTGACGGCTATGCCCGGGCAACCGGTAAAGTTGGCGTGTGTCTAGCTACCTCTGGGCCGGGCGCTACTAATCTTACTACCGGCATTGCAAACGCCTATATGGACTCTATAGCGATGGTAGCTATTACCGGCCAGGTCAAGTCACACCTGATCGGCAATGACGCTTTTCAGGAAGCGGATGTTACCGGCATAACCCGTCCGATTACTAAGCATAACTATTTAGTCAAAGATGTAAAGGATCTGGCGCGCATTATCCGCGAGGCATTTTATATTGCTTCAACTGGAAGGCCCGGCCCGGTGCTTATCGATATCCCTTCAGATATTCAATTACAAGAAACAGAATTCATCTGGCCCGAAACCGTTCAGTTGCGTAGCTACAAACCGACATATTTTGGCCACCCCGGACAGATCAAGAAGGCAATAAAGCTTATTGCCGGGGCAAAAAAGCCGCTTCTTTATATCGGCGGAGGAGTTATTTCTTCGGGCGCTGCCGCAGAGATAAAGACTTTAGCGGAGAAGATTCAAGCGCCGGTTACCTGGACGCTGATGGGTATCGGAGGTTTTCCGGCTACGCATAAACTTGGCCTGGGGATGTTGGGGATGCACGGGACTGCCTATGCAAACCACGCCATTATGGATGCGGATGTGATTATTGCTATAGGCGCTCGTTTTGATGACCGGGTGACAGGCCGAATCGATGCCTTTGCCCCGGGCGCCAAGGTTATCCATATTGATATTGACCCCGCATCCATCAGTAAGAATATAAGAGTCGATATCCCTATTGTAGGCGATGTTAAAAACATCGTGGGTGAGATGCTGGAGCAGATGAAGAAGTTTCCTGACACTAGCGAATGGCTTAAACATATCGAGGCCTTAAAGAAAAAATACCCTCTCAAATACAATAAAGAAGGAGATAAGGTTAAGCCTCAGTATGTGGTGGAGCAGATATATGAGGCGACAAAGGGAGAGGCGATTATTACCACTGAAGTCGGCCAAAACCAGATGTGGGCAGCGCAGTGGTATCAATACGACTATCCGCGCAGCTTCATCTCTTCAGGCGGCTTGGGGACTATGGGGTTTGGTTTTCCCGCGGCAATGGGCGTGAAGCTCGGGTGTCCCGGGAAAGCAGTCTTTGATATTGCCGGAGACGGCTCCATTCAGATGAATATACAGGAACTGGCTACCTGCGTCTGCAATAAGATAAATGTAAAGGTAGCTATTTTAAATAACGGATATTTAGGGATGGTCAGGCAGTGGCAGGAGTTGTTTTATAAGAAGCGCTATTCGCATACTTGTATTAGCGGGCCTGATTTTGTCAAATTAGCAGAGAGCTACGGAGCTGTTGGTATCAGGGTAACCAAAAAAGAAGAGGTGCGGCCGGCGATTGAAAAGGCGCTAGCTATAGAGGGTACGGTATTCATTGATTTCAAGGTTGAGCCGGAAGAGAACGTATATCCTATGGTTCCGGCAGGCGAGGCTATTAACCGCATGATAGAAGGATTGGCATGACAAGACATACGCTATCAGTATTAGTGGAGAATAAATTCGGAGTCTTGGCGCGTATTGCCAGCCTTTTTAGCGCCAGGGGGTATAATATATCATCATTAGCGGTAAGTGAGACTATGGACCAGGCCATCTCCTGTATGACTATCGTGGTTGAGGTGAGCGAAGAGAAGATCTTAGAGCAGATCAAGAAGCAGCTCAATAAACTTATTGACGTTATCACCGTCACTGATTTTACTAAAAAGGAGCATGTCAATAGGGAGCTATTATTGGTAAAGATTAATTATTCTACGAAAGAGAAAGCCAGGATAGAGGCCCTGTTAGATAAATACCAGGGTAAGATTATTCAGCATAAATCAGAGAGCGCTATTATAGAGGTCATCGGAGAGCAGCAGCAGATAAAACAATTACTTGAGGCATTGGACCAGTTTGGCATTAAGGAATTAGTGCGGACCGGTAAGATTGCTATGGCCTGAGGAGGAACGAAAAATGGTAAAGATCTATTATGACCAGGATGCGGATTTGAATCTGCTTAAGGGCAAGACTATCGCTATCATCGGTTATGGTATCCAAGGCCGCGGACAGGCGCTGTGCCTGCGCGATTCTGGTTGCAGCGTGGTAGTTTCAGAGATGGAAGGTACGCCTAACTTTGAACAGGCAAAAAAAGACGGCTTTAATCCTATCCCAGCAGCCCAGGCAGCCAAGTCAGCGGATGTGATACAAATTTTAACCCAGGATCATGTGCAGGCGAAGGTTTAT
>VGKF01000009.1 GCA_016867175.1 Candidatus Omnitrophota bacterium
GCTATAATAAAAAGACTAAAAAATAATAACTGCAATAATTTCGAAGGCATCCCAAATATAACTTGGAGAAAAAAATCTATTTCTCAGAATAAAGCTATTAATTTTAAAAGATTCGAATATTCAATCCCTGATTATTCAGGAATAAGCTTAAATTATTACAGCAATTTGTTTCCCAACCAAGTAATATTACCCTTAAAACTTTCCTCTGGTTGTTATTGGGCAAGATGTAAATTTTGTACATTTTACAAATTTTCTAATTTTAAGATAAAAACAAGTAAAAATATTATTAATGAAATAAGTTATTATATAAAGGATTTAAATATAAATGCTTTTCAAATCGTTGATGAAGCGGTGCATCCGGATGTCTCCTCTTGTTTCGCAGAGATAATAAAAAAGAATCACTGGAATATATCTTATATGGTCCTAGCTAGGCCAACAAGGTATTTTACAAAAAAATTATTATTAAAACTTTATAAATCAGGATGTAAAATAATTCTATGGGGGATAGAAACATTTTCACAGGATCTTCTAAATAAAATCGAAAAAGGTTTATATGTAGAGGATATAGCAACTGTTTTAAAAAATTCTCATAATGTAGGTATTTGTAATATTGTTTTTTATATTTATTGTTTTCCAACACAGACACTAAGAGATATAAAATATGACTATGAGTTTCTTCGTAAGTATATTGAATATATAACGGTTCTGTTTTATAACCCGTTTAGATTAGAGCGAGAGTCTATTTTTTATGAGCAGTTTTACCATCGGGATAAGAAAATTTTGATTCCAATATTTAAAAAAGGCAAAGATACTGTTAATAGTTTATTATGCAGGTATGCACATAATAAAAAAATAATAAAATATTTTTATAGTACAATTCTTCCGTATGTAAAAAAGAACACCGTTTATTTATCAGAAAGAAAACTATTGAAATTATTAAATCAATACAATAATCTTAACTCAAAAAATATAAAATGGTTTTTAAGTTATAATAGAACCCTTGATAATGCTTGTACGTTATTTTTATCTCTTGCTATATGCAGAATTACGTTATATTTTTAATAGGGAATAGGTATATGTTTTGTATTCAGTCATGATTTTACTTCATTAGTTAAACCTACAAATTTATTTATTCGCTTTGCCGCTCGTATTAAATTAGTATCAAAGATAATGTATTGTATAAGACGCAATCCCTCCCCCAATTAAGGCAATGTGCTAAAATTGCTGTAAAAAAGTAAAGGCATGAGGTATCCTTTGGGTAAGATCTATTAACCCAGGGCTCGCCAGAGCCCAAAACCAAGGAGGCCATCATGCCAAAGAAAAGGATACCACCGTCTGAGCGCTTGAGCAAGAACATTCTTGAGCTCGTGCAGAATTTAAGCAACAACGGTAACAACCAAGAGCTTTTAAGCAAACTTATGCAATTAAGCATGCGTAAAACCATACAGGAAATTCTCGAGCAAGAAGTAACGGAGCATATCGGTAAAGGCTATTATGAACATGGTCAGAGCCGTAACGGTGACCGTAATGGTTATAAGCCGGCCCATATCCGCACTGCCGAGGATAAGCTTTTGATTGAAAAGCCCCAAGTAGATGATGCAAACGAGCCGTTCCGCTCAAACGTCTGGAAGCACGTCAAGGGCAATACCGAGCGGCTGGAGAAAATCGTGGTTGAAATGTATGCCCGGGGATGTTCGACAAGAGACATTGAAGCGCTGCTCAAAGACGAATACGGCAATATCCTTTTGTCAAAGAGCGCCATCAGCCAGCTTAACAGCCGGCTATGGCAGGAATATGAATCCTTTTGCAAGACCGATTTATCCGGTTACGACGTCGTGTATATCTTCTGCGACGCGGTATATGAATCTTTACGTCTGCATAAAAGCCCCAAAGAAGGCATCCTAGTCGTCTGGGGCATATTATCCAGCGGAGCGAAAGTATTGCTTGCCATGGAGCTCGGCAATAAAGAATCCTATGACGATTGGCTCCAGGTCTATAGAAATCTCAGGAAACGCGGCCTCAATGACCCCGTGTTAGGCACAAGCGACGGCGCTCCGGGATTAATCAAGGCGTTTGAGGAAGCATTTTCCAAGACACTGCGCCAACGTTGTCTAGTCCACAAAAAGCGTAACATCTTAAACAAGGTGCCTCAAGAAGCAGTCTCTGAGGTTAAGATTTATCTTAACTCCGTCTATTTTGCTCCCGATAAACAGTCTGCCTATGCGCAGGCCAAGGCTTTCCGGGACCGCTTTGGCCGCTTGTATCCTTCGGCGGTTTCCAGTTTTGATGATGATCTCGATGCCTGCCTTGCGCATATGGAGTGCCCGGCAAAACACCGCAGACATATTTCCTCGACTAATCTGGCAGAACGCGCTTTCCTGGAAGAAAAGCGCCGCTCAAATACTATCCCACGCTTCTTTGAAGAGAAAAGCGGATTGAAACTAGCGTTTGCTTCGCTGATACGCGCTTCCTATACCTGGAGAAAGATAAAATTTACCTTTGACGAGCAGATAAAGATACTGGAGCTGCGTCATAAGCTTGGCCACAAGGCTAAGAAAGAACAATCTATAAGAAACCCCAAAAGGATAGCTTATGCTAAAACATTTTCACAGCAAAATTAAGACTTGACCTCAGATTAAAGGATTAATAATATGATTCAAGAGAAAGATATGTTTTTATTTGCTATTTCAAAGCCTATTTATAAGTAATTAAGTATATTTTTCTTATCAAATAACACTTGACACTTTTTTAACAAATGTTATATTATAGTTAAAATAGAATAAATAATTTTAATAATATAAAAATGGAAAATATAAAAACTGTAGTTAGAAAAGCAAAAGTCAGAAAGCCTAAATGGCATAAACCGAAAATAATCATATTATTAAGGGGTCGTGTTTCGCCAGAGGCTGTGCTTTCATACTGTAAGGGCGATATGGGGTCTGGCCATAGCGGGGCAGGGGGCGGTCAGAGTTGTTGTGCAATTGCCAGTTATTGTTATGATGGTTGCGAAAGCGTAGATTGGACAGGGTCGTAATTTTCCCAGTATGTATCATTTTTGAGATATTGTAAACTTAAAAATATATTGTAATTTTGTAGTTCATGTGATATAAGTTGTAATAAAGGTAATAGCCTTTTAATATATAAACTAACCCTGCCAAGAAAATGTAACCTTAAGAATGGCAGGGTTAGTTGTTTTATAACTAGAAGATAAGATTAAAATAATAATGGCTGTTTTTTTTAATATCCACCCAACCTTTTTTGATGTTTTTTTACTGGTGATAGCTGGTTCTTAATCTACTTAAGTCGCCTCGACTATTAGGTAAAATAGCTAAATAAGGGAAAAGGTGGGGTTCTTACCAATTTAACCTACAGTTTTAAGGGTCAAACAATAAGGCTTTCCTACGCTTTCTCTCGGAAAGAAATTTATACTTTATTTTATTGCTACAATAGTAACTATCGTCATTACTGGTTAAGCGCTGTACGTTAATATTGTTAGTATTAGGAATATTCTTTAATAATATGGATTATGCCATAGAGACATCCGGGTTATCCAAGGAATTTATCACCCCTAGAATTATTTATCGCGCTATCGCGCATCCCTTTACGAAACAGAAAACCATCCTAGCGGTTAATAATATTACAATAAGTATTAGGAAGGGCGAATTATTCTGTCTCGTCGGCCCTAATGGTTCAGGCAAAACTACTTTCCTTAAAATTCTCTCCTGTCTTATCTTGCCTACTAGGGGTAATGCAGTAGTGTTTGGGTATGATATTTTGAAAAAAGAAGACAAGGTAAAGGCAGCAATCGGGTTAATAATCGGAGATGAGCGTAGTTTCTATTGGAGACTTACCTTAAGGCAGAACCTTTCTTTCTTCGCTGCTCTTTACAATTTGAATCCACTTCAATCAAAAAAAATAATAAAAGAATTAAGCTGCCTTTTAGAGATAGAGGATATGCTAGAGCGGAGTTTTCAGGAATGCTCGACTGGTATAAAGCAAAGATTAGCGATTGCTAGGGGTTTACTCGGTGACCCGCAGATCTTGTTTATGGATGAACCAGTAAAAAGTCTAGACGCCCTATTGCGTAGAGAGCTAAACATCTTTATTAAAGATAAGTTAATCAAAGAAAGAGGCAAAACAGTCATTTTGATTACGCATAACCTTAAAGAGGCTGAGCAACTCGCCGACCGTATAGCCATTATGCAAAAAGGAGAGATCCTGGCTTGCGGCACGCTTGCAGAATTACGTGCTAAAATAAATAATCCTATAGGAAGCTTGGAGGAGGCATACTCTAAGATTATAGTGGATTAAAGATACCATGGTATACTTGTCTAAGGTAACAGCCTTTATCAGGAAGGAATTTCTAATCCAGTCAAGCTATTGGATGGCGTTTATATTTAGCTGGCTAGGGATCCTTATCTCCGCAGCAACTTTTTATTTTATCTCTAAATTACTCAACTCGGAGAATATGATTTCGGTGAAAGCATATGGGGCAGGATATTTCCCTTATGTTTTGATTGGAATCGCTTTTTCGGGATATTTTTCAACTGCTATGCATACCTTCTCAGGCAATATCAGAAGCGAGCAGATTACCGGCACATTAGAAGCTATGCTAGTGACCCCTACGCGCCTTTCTACTATCATTATCTCGCTGTCCTTATGGGATTTTATTTTTACTTCGATAAATGCAGTGATCTATTTATTCTTCGGGGCGGTATTCTTTAAGGTTGATTTTACGCAGATGAACATAATTGCCAGCCTGCTGATTTTGACCTTGACGGTTATCTCTCTTAGCGGCATCGGCATAATCTCCGCTTCTTTTATCATAGTTTTTAAAAAAGGAGACCCTGTTAGCTGGCTGGTAACTATATCCTCTGGTTTCTTTAGCGGGGTTTTTTTCCCGGTAGAGGTATTGCCAAAGTACTTGCGGGTATTCTCTTATTTCCTACCGCTTACCTATTCCCTTAAAGGTTTACGCCATGCAATCTTACAGGGTTATAGTATCGGTATGCTCTTGCCTGAGATTGCTGTTCTTTTTGCCTTTTGCATTATCCTGACCCCTTTGAGTATTAAGATATTCGGATACGCGCTAAGGTGCGCGAAGATCTCCGGGAGCCTCACTCATTATTAGGTTAAGGCTTGCTATTGAGCTTCCGTGGCAAGGATATAGCCTAGAATTACCCACCAGATTAATGCGACTTCGGGAAGGAAAAAACTGAAATTAGTGAGTTTGTCTAAAAGAAAAACAATGGGTAGGGTAGAAGTAAAGCGTTAGTTTTTTATGGATAAAGGAGAGCCAAGGGAGGTTATCACAAGAGTGTTATTGTGTCTGATTGTTTTGTCAGCAATTCCGCAAGTCAGAAAGTAAATAATCATAGGCAGGATATTAAAAATACCCTTGTAAAATAAAGATTTTATGCTATACTTAAAGTAAATAATAATATATAGTTAGAAAACCCTGCCACGAATATAGAACAAAAAATGGCGGGGTTTTTTATTTAGAGCAAAGGAACTTGATGAAAAGACTAGTAATTATCTTTTTGGTATTCGCACAGTTATGTATATTTACTTCTTATGCTTTAGCCGGTGAATTTCATAATAGTATAAAAGTTTCAGATGAAAGTCATTCGTTACCCCCTCTTCATATTTCCTGGCGTCCGGTAAATTCATTAGAAGGAAGTTTATTAGAAGTCTCTCCAGATGAAAACTTACCCTTGATTCTGCGAGGGGCTAAATTAAACGAAATACCTGAGAACTTATTTATAAGCTTTTTAATAGATTGCCTGAGAAGCCAATACTCATGGGTAAGGGAGGTAGCCAAAGCCCTACTAGTTACTACAGGAGATCTCTCTGTAGAACCATTATCCGAAGTCTTGAATAACTCTACCAATAGCGAATCTCTACGTAAGGATGCAGCTTGGATATTAGGTCAAATAGGCGGCCCTGAAGCCACGCAAGTGTTAATTACTGCTTTAGGGGATGAAAACAATAATTGGCGCATACACTCTGCGGTAGGGGAGGCCTTGATGGCAATAGGAGCGCCTGCCATAGGCCCATTATCCGAAGTCTTGAATAACTCTACCAATAGCGAATCCCTGCGTCAGGGAGCAGCTTGGGCATTAGGTCAAATAGGCGGCCCTGAAGCCATACAAGTGCTAATTGCTGCTTTACAGAATAAACAAGATGATTCGGGAGTTCGTATACTAGCGATATATGCATTAGGTCAAATAGGTGGACCCGAAGCCACACAAGCATTAATTACTGTGGTGGGTGATAAACAAGATGATTTAAGGGTTCGTTCTGAAGCAACATCTGAATTAGGTCAAATAGGCGGTCCTGAAGCCACGCAAGTGTTAATTACTGTGGTAGGTGATACGCAGGATGAGCCAGAAGTTCGCTCCTTAGCTGCATGGTTATTAGGTCAAGCGGGTAGCCCTGAAGCCACGCAAGTGTTAATTAGTATCGTAAGTGATAGTCAAGATGACCCTATAGTTCGTGCAGAGTCAATACGTGCATTAAGTAGAATAGGTATTCTTGAAGCGACTCAAGTATTGACTTTCGCCTTAGGAGATGAAAATGAGGGAGTGCGCTCTGCAGCTCAAGAGGCCTTAGTCCAGATAGGCTATCCTGCTGTCCCAACTCTCATTCAATCATTAAATAATACTGAAAATGCTATATCTTTACGTGAATATGCAGCTTGGATTTTGTGTTTAATAGGCGGCCCTGAAGCCACGCAAGCATTAATTACTGTAGTTGGCGATATACAGGATGATTCAAGAGTACGCGCTGAAGCAGCATATGCGTTAAGCATGATAAGCGATTCAATAGATACTTCGGTGTTAATTACTGTTTTGAACGATAAACAAGATGTCCCAGAAGTTCGCGTAAATATTATATACGCATTAAGTAGGATAGGCGGCCCTGAAGCCGTACAAGCATTAATTGCTGTCGTGTGTGATAGTCAAGATAACCAAAACGTTCGTAATGAATCAGCACGTGCATTAGGCAGAATAGGCGGCCCTGAAGCCACGCAGGCATTAGCCGTTGTTTTAGGTCAAAATAACGATGATCCAGAAGTCAGGGCCCAAGTAGCATATGCCTTAGGTAGAATAGGTGGTCCTGAAGCCACGCAAGCATTAGTTATTGCTCTAGGTGATGATGACGCAAAAGTTCGTGCCGCAATAGAAGAAGCCTTAACCCAGATAGGAGAAGCAGCAACTGATCAGCTGTGCGAAGTATTAAATAACCCTACAAATAGTGTATCTAAACGGAAACAGGCAGTTTTATTATTAGGTCAAATAGGTGGCCCTGAAGCCATGCAGGCATTAATCGCTGTTTTAGGTAACGAACAAGATAGTCCAGATGTTCGCGCCAGAGCAGCACGTGCTTTAAGTTTTATAGGCGGCCCTGAAGCCACGCAAGTGTTAATTGCTGTTTTAGGTAAAACTAGTGATGACCCTGTAGTTCGTGCGAACGTTGCATATGCATTAGGTGTCATAGGCGACACCGCAGCTACACAAGTATTAATTGCTGTTACAGATGATAAGCAGGACGATTTAAGGGTACGCATAAATGCAATATACGCATTAGGCTTAGTAGGTGGCCTTGAAGCTACGCAAGCTTTAATTATTGCTTTAGGCGATACGAACGAAGACCCAGAAGTACGCGTAGAAATAGCATACGCATTATCTCGGATAGGCAATCCCAATTCTACACAAACACTGATTAATCTTCTAGGTGATGGGGACGAAAGAGTCCGTTTTGCAATAGAGAATGCTTTATTTCTCATAGGTGAGTCTGCTGTTGAGCCATTAAGAGCCGCCTTAGTTTCTAATGACCAGTTAGTACGTCAAGGAGCAAGACAGGTATTGGTAGCTCGTTTTGGAAATGCTATATTTAGGACTTATTTAATAGATAGAATCAATAATGAGAATAGCGCTATTGTGCATCAATATTTAGAAGAATCGCTAACGGCGACAGATAAAGCTTTAGGTATTATAGCTCAGATTGAACAAATCTACCATATTAGAGTAGATGACAGATTTGACATTAATCAGTTGGATGTTATATTAGCTGTTTTGCAAATATTTTCCACTGATCAACTTGAAGGATTGGATAGTATAAGTTTTGTTCCTGAAGAGTTTGTTCATGATGGAATACCAGTTTTCTATTTGGGCGATTATATGGCGCCTTATGATACTTCGGAAGATACTGTTATTCATATAATGATTTTTGATACCCAGCTAACTTTTGTAACCCTCTTCCATGAGCTTGGGCACTTTTTTGACGATAAGTACTTTGGATTTTCGGCCTTTAATAATTTATATGATCCAGACGATCCACTTGAAGATTTTGCTGAAGAATACGGCCAGGAAAACCTACAAGAAGACTTTGCCACCACATTTTCAGCCTATTATATGGATACAACAGAGAATTTTCTACGTGCTATAGAACAGGCTCAACAAGGTAGGCCCATATATTTAGAAAAGCTTCTTCTCGTTTTAGATTTCTCCACTCAAGGCCATCCGGATTATGCTATAATATATCTGACTAATGGAGATTCTATTAGTCAGGACATCTTGGCAATAACTAGAGATGATAGAGGCCAAATAACTCATATTCAAGACGTCAGTATTGATGACCTGCATGGCCTAAAGAATCTTTTTTTAAGTCTTGGTTATTGAAATTAAACATTAGACACTTAAAGAAATGAACTTTTATAGAAAAAGATTATTACAATTAGTTTTTTTTGTGGTAATATCAATTTGTATATGTAATCTTATATCTGCGGGGAGACAAGCTATGGCTACAGAAGACTATGAATCAGAAGAGCGCACGATGTCTTATCGCTTAGAAGGCGCTTACTCAATTTATAAATATATTCAAATAGATTGTTTTTATAATGGCAGAGGGAAGTTAACATATGAGTTCTATAAGGGGCATATACCTTCCAATGAAGAGAAACAAGGGATGATCTTTTTCAATTTAGATGAAACAGTGATAAAAAAACTAGACTCTCTTTATAAGGAAGCAGATTTTTGTAGCCTTAATTTTATTGATTTAAATAAAAATAAATTACGTTTTACCGATATTGGTATTACTACTTTAACTTATATTTGTAAAGGCAAAGAAACAAAATTTTCTTATACCTATCTTAAAGAAAACCCCCTAAAAGAATTAGTCAAATTATACTCTAAGATCGCTGTGAGATACTTGCCGCCAGTCCAGAGGATACGTAGCTATTGACTTTTTCTACCTGACTTTCTAGTTGTTTTATACTAAAGTTATTGGCTAGCCTTATACCACTAAAGGCCTAAAGATATAGGATAAAGAATTTACTATACAGTATCTAGAGTGAGCATACAACCTAGAATTACCCACCAGATTAATGAGACTTCGGGAAGGAAGAAGCTGAAATTCGTGAGGTTGTCTAAAAGAAAAGCAGAGCCTGCCAGGAGCAGCCATAAGTTAATGCGTTCGCTTCCGCTATCCCTGAATGACTTTTTGAATCCGTAAGCAAAAATAGCATATACTAGCCACAGCAGCCCAATTATGCCCAGTATTCCTGTTTCTGCCCAGAATTGCAAATAAGAATTATGCGCATAGCGCGAATATACAAGATTGAAATTTCCTAATCCTACCCCTGTAAATGGGTGGTCCTTGATTATCCCCCAGGTCTCTTTCCAGTAATTCAGCCGCATCATAGCAGAGAAGGTAGGCTTTAGGTATTCCTTTGGGGTTAAAGATCTCAGGATAAAGAAAAGAGCTATAAGTGCCGCTAATCCGCACAATACAACAATCTGTTTACGACCTAGTTTTCCGGATAAACACAGGTATACGAAGAAGACAACCGATAAACTTACGAATGCGCCTAAGGATCTGGTAAGGATGAGGGCAATAGATATAGGGACAAGAGACCAGGTCACCTTTTTGTTTATAAAAGTAAGCGGAATAATCATGATTAAATAACCTGCCAGTATGTTTGGGGTAACGAAGGGGGAAAAAACCCTTCCACGGCTGATATAGTCCAGGGCAAAGACATCGGATATATTTTTACTGGATAGGTAGTCTAGGGTATGGCGGAAACTGAAGAGATACTGGTATATCGCAAGCAGGCTTATCGCCAGGCCCGCGGCTACAATAGCAGATATGATTTTTAGTTTCCTCTCATTTGCTAAAGACGCCCCAAAAAAAATAAGCATTATGGCGGTAATATACTTATATAACTCCTTTATGCTAGATATTCTATTGCTAGAGCATAAGAATGAAATTAGAAGAGCTGAAATAAAGAATAACAGGGCATATTTAATAAGCTTAATCCGTCCTATTTTGACCCCTTTCATAGCAATCCATATCAGAAGAGCAGCTACAAGCAAGCTAGAATAAATAAGATTTACGTAGGGAAAGGCAAGAGAGGAGATGAAGGGCCTGATAAAGATTAGGGTTAGAATAGTCACGAACATATGCTATAATTCTAGTTAATAATGGAGAAAATGTCAAAGGGATTAGTAAGTATTATTATTGTAACTGCCGGAGTCCAGGGGCACCTGAAGACTTTACTTGACTCTATAGAAAGGCAAACCCACCAGGCCTCGGAAACCATAATAATAGATAATTCAATTAATGGCATAGCCATAACACTGCCTAAATGGGCGAAGCTCTACACTAACGGCAAAAATCTATTTTATTGCCAGGCGCTTAACTTAGGCGTAAAGGAAAGCAAAGGAGAGTTTATACTCTGTCTGAACGACGACGTAGTGCTAGGCGAACGCTTTATTAAAGAAGCGCTTAAGGGGTTTTTTATTAGCCCTAAAATCGGCATGGTAAGCGGTAAAATCATGCGCAGCGATAAGAAAATCCTGGATAGTACAGGCCTTTTTTTGAGTATCTTGTTTACGGCAACAGAGAGAGGCTACGGAGCTCTAGATAAAGGAAGATTTGAAAGGGAACAGTATATCTTTGGTGTAAATGGGGCTGTAGCTTTTTATCGCCGTAAGATGCTGGAAGATATTAAAATAAATTCTGATTACTTTGACGAAGATTATCGCATATTTTATGAAGACCTGGATATTGCCTGGAGGGCGCAGAATTTTGGATGGCGGGGGTATTATATGCCTAAGGCAGTGGCTTTCCATGCAAGGGGGGCTACGGTAAGGGGTAGCGCTGGAGTATCTAAGCCTTATGCCAGGCACTATCTAAGTGATGATCTACACCTAGATCTATTAAAAAACCGCTACATAACTATTATTAAGAACGCATCATTTATAAGCCTGTTTATCCATTTGCCGTTCATTTTTATCTATGATCTTGCGAGTTTAGTCTACATCATACTTTTTAGGAAAAGATTAACTAAAAAAATGCCTCTCAATTTTAAATATCTAAAGGTAGCTGTTATGAAAAGGAAGATTATTAAAAATATGCAACTCTTCCAGAAAAAATAATAAACTAATACTAAAAATCAATCAATGGCAGGTAGATTTTTACATTTTCTCGTCGATAAACAAGGCAAATCGACTGTTTAGAAATAACAAAAAACGCTTGACATACAGCATATATTGTGATAAAAAAGTAGCATAGATACAAGATATTGTATGTATTTTGAAGCGTAGAGGGGGTTAAAGAAGAGAATTTGAAAAAGGATTGAACTCTTAAGGGCTCTAACATAAGGGGAGCCCTTATTTTTTAAGCCAGATGAAAAAAGTCGGACTCACATACGATTTAAAAACAGATTATGAATTTAAAGAGGGGGACCCCGTAGATGCCAATGCGGAGTTTGACCATCCCTCTACCATAGATGTAATAGCCAAGGCTATTGAGTCGCAGGGTTTTAAGGTAAAGAAAATAGGCAATGTCTCAAGCCTTCTAGAAAAAATCGGCCAACTTGAAGTAGATATTGTTTTCAATATATCAGAAGGGCTTTCTGGGAGAAACAGGGAATCCCAGGTGCCCATACTCCTGGAGATGGCCGGTATACCTTTTGTGGGAGCAGATGCCCTTACCCTGGCATTGACCCTGGATAAGGTTATGGCAAAAAAGATTTTTATTGCCGACGGCATACCTACGCCTAAATTCTTTGAGGTAAAGTCCTGCGAAGAACTATCTAATACAGACCATTGTAAGTTCCCTCTTATCGTAAAGCCCAGGTTTGAAGGGTCCTCCAAGGGCCTGAGTGAAGATTCCCGCGTAGAAAATATTAAAGAGCTTAAAAAACAGGTAGAATATATTATCAAGGCTTACAAACAGCCAGCATTGATAGAAGAATTTATTTCTGGTCAGGAGTTTACTGTGGCGCTGGTAGGAAATGATGAACCGCAGGTCCTGCCTATCGTGCAGATAAAGATAGATGGAAAACTCCAGCTTAACGAGAAGTTTTATACCTTTGCGCGCATAACCTCCGATAGGCTGGAATATATCTGCCCGGCGCGCATATCGCAGGATTTAAAAAAGAAAATCAATAGCCTAGCGCTTAAGACTTACCGGGCTGTAGAATGCCGTGATTTTGGCAGAGTAGATTTTAGGGTTGATAATGAAGGCAAGCCCTATGTGCTAGAGATTAACCCTCTGCCTTCTCTATCTACTGAAGACGTTTTTATGTTAGTAGCTAAGAATATTGGGATCTCTTACGAAGAAATAATCGGCAATATATTAAGAAGCGCGCTTGCAAGGCACAACTTAAATTAAATGAAGATAGCCCTTACCTATAACTTAAAAAGAAAAGACGATACCTTGCCTGCGGATTATTTTTCTGAGTATGATTCTCAGGATACCATAAACGCGATTATCTCTGCGCTGAAATTAAAAGGCCATGTGGTTGAGCCGATTGATGTGGAATACCCCAGCCTTGTTTCTTATTTCAGAAAAAACCGCGTGGATATGGTTTTTAATATCGCAGAAGGTAAAAACGGCAAATTCCGCGAGTCAGAAGTCCCCGCACTTCTGGATTATTTTAATATTCCATATACTGGGTCCAGTACCTTTTCCTTGGCCTTGGCTATGAATAAGGCGCTCACCAAGAAGATATTGAGGGCGGATAATATACCTACGCCAAAATTCCAGATATTTATAAAGGGAAATGAGGAATTAAGCCCTGACCTTAGCTTCCCCTTGATCGTCAAGCCAAACTGCGAAGGTTCAGCCAAGGGGATAAGTAAATCCAACGTAGTAGATGCAAAGGAAGACCTTTTTAAAGTAATCAAGGATACCATTAAGATGTACAAGCAGGAGGCCCTGGTAGAAGAGTTTATAGAAGGTAAAGAGCTCACCGTTGGTATCTTAGAAAACGGAAAGACCACTGTATTGCCGATCCTAGAGATAGATTTTTCCAGCTGTAAGAATAGCGGAGAGTATTTTTATTCCTGGAGGATGAAAGAATACCAGGGTAATGCAGATTTAGGGCTTGTGCCGACCTTTCATTGTCCGGCGCGGCTGGATAAGGAGACCGAAGAAAAGGTCAAAGAAGCAGCCTTAAAAACTCACCGGGCAGTAGGGTGCCTGGATATCTCGCGTACGGATATACGGCTTAATAAAAATAACATACCCTATGTATTAGAAATAAATCCTTTGCCGGGGCTTGACCCCAAGGAATCCAACTTGCCGATTATGGCTTATGCAGCAGGGATGAAGTATGAAGATCTTATTGAGGCCATATTAATGAGCGCCTCAGAAAGGAATGGGTTAATTGAATAATAACATAGCGGTTGAGAATCAGAAATTACAGCAAGAAACTACAACCGTAGTCCGTACTTCAAAAAGAACCCGCGACTACCAACAGATAGGGATATACAAAGACGTAAACCCGCTGGATTGGGAGGATTGGCACTGGCAGCTAAAGCATAGAATAAGCAATAAGGAAGAGCTCTCCCAGATTATCAAGCTTACCCCGGGAGAAGAAAAAGGGATAGATAAAGCAAAGGGCAGGCTCTCTATGGC
>VGKF01000010.1 GCA_016867175.1 Candidatus Omnitrophota bacterium
ATCCATTTCAGATAAGGCCTATAACCGTCGATAATGGGCAGTGCAATAATCTCAGGAACCTGGTAACTATGCAGCGATTTGGCAAGCCGGGCTATCTTAGAAAATTTAGCCTTCTTGGATTTAGCTATCAATAACACCTCTTGAGCGCGCTCTAACTTCGCTTCCCAAAAAAATACTGACTTTACCTTATCTAAAATATTTACGCAGGCAACCAGCCTTGCCCCAACCAGTGCATTTGCAATCTTATTTGCCTCTTTCATATTTGAAGCGGTAATAAAGATAGCTATATTCATTGTAGTTTCTTGATAAGCTTGGCCAGGCGATCGCCCATCCTAATGCATTGCCTGCTTGATCTGGCATCCGGCGCCTCGATAGCTACTGCGCCGTAATGATCGCCCTGCCAGTCACCTTGAATAATCATACCATGGATAAGCATGGCATTCAAGATATCCAGGATAGTGGTTTCATTGCCGCCGCCGATATTGGCGCTGGAGGCAAAGGCAGCACCTACCTTGCCGTCTAATTTGCCGTGGAATTTTACCGAATCATCCAAAAGTTGTTTGATCTGGGCAGACATGCTTCCGTAATAAGTGGGAGAGCCGATGACGATCCCTTCATATTTCAATAATTCCTCTGCCTTTACATCCAGGACATCCTTTATCACCGCTTCCAGGCCTGCCTTCTGTATGCCTTCTGCTACGGACTCTGCCATCTTCTTGGTGTTTCCGCTTTGGGTATAATAGAGCACTAATACCTTAGACATCTTTAGCTCCTTTCCTGCACCTTCACTGACTTTATCCTGCCGAACTCCGCGCAGGTATCAAAAATAATCGTAGGGTCCTCTACCAAGATATTTATTTTAAAACTTATCCCCTTCTCTTGCCCGTCTTGGGCCAACTGCGAAACCTCTAAGGCCTGCCCCAAGCCGCTTAAAGAATTACGAATAAACTCTGCGTTGCTGTTATGGACGCTCAAAACAAACTCCAGGTCATAACTTGGCATATCTATTTAAGCATAATAACCGAAATCATCCTGCCTGCTGAATTGCCTTCTTTGCGGAAGGAAAAATATTTTTTATTGCTGCAAGAGGTACATATACGATAGTCAGATATATTCGCTTCTTTTACCCCCAGGCCCAGGAGTTGTTTTCTATTTATAGAGACCAGATCCAGGTAATACCGCCTCTTCCTTAAAAATAGGTCGTCCGGGAAAAGCCCAGCAAACTCTCCCCCCACCTGGTAGCAACAACTCCTGATGCAAGGCCCCAGGCCAATATATAAATCAGATGGCTTGCATCTAAAACGCTCTTTCATCTTAACAATTGCCTTGGCAGTGACTCCTTTGAGGCTACCGCGCCATCCGGCGTGCACTAAACCAATACTAGAGGTCTTAGGGTCATAAAGAAAAAGGGAAAGGCAGTCAGCAGTGAATACGGCTAGCGGGATATTCTTCTTATTGGTAATAAGGGCATCGGTGTCGGCAATAGCGCTCTCGTAAGTTAAGGCACCCCTGCCGCAATCGGTCTCTGTAGCGTATCTGACATTATCAGAATGTAGCTGCTGGGCGCAGACTAAGCTACGGTAATCTATACCGCAATCGGCCAAAAAACTTTTACGGTTAGAGAGAGTATCTCTGGTTGCGCCGTAAGAAAGAGACATATTCTGCGGCCGGGTACTAGTCTTGCAGATTAAATTCTTGTCTTTAAAAATCACTTTTTTATCGCAAACTTATAGGCGTCAAAAATGCTGTAGATTCCTATGACGCAGATAAATGCAAGCCCTATTATAAATAACATAATACCCAGGTAGAGCTGTCCGCTCAGGGCAATTTGGCCCAGCATACAGAATCCGATAAAGATGGCACCGGTCAATAGAGTCAACATGCTTAGCGTAGAAAATAATATAACCAGCAGCCCTTTCTTGATCTGTCCATTGTAAATCTGGCCAAGGCCATTAAAAATAAAGGAAAATACTGCTGCTAGCCCCGGCCGGTTGATTTTCTCTTCATCCATAATCATGCCTCCTATTTCAGGTCTATTTTTTTGTTGTCTTCGATATTTTCCAGGCGCTCAGAGAATCTCTCCAGCCTCTTAGTGCTATCATCATACTTAGTTTTGGCGTTAGAAAGGTGTGAGCCCAAGGTATTAAAATCATCCTTAAACTTAGTTATATCAACCGAGAGCGCGCTTAGGCCTTTAAGTATGCCCTTGGCATTCTCCTCTACCTTAAGCCCCTTTAACCCAAGACAGACAACCTGTAGATAAGCGTAGAGCGTATTCGGAGAAACGGGGATTACCCTCTTTGAAAGTGCATAACTGAGGGCGTCTTCTTTAATAATCAGTTCATAATACACATTCTCGGCGGGTATATACATAAAGGCAAAATCAAAGGTGTTCTCCTGCGGCAGGATATATCTTGCGGTAATCTCATCAATGCGGTTCTTCAAATCCTGGGTAAATTTCTTACGGAAAAAACTCTTCTGCGCCTCATCCTGAGCCTCAAGCATCTTCTGAAAATTCTCCAGGCTGAACTTTGCATCTATGGGGACCAGGTGATCGCCAAGCCTAATCACTGCATCCACGGTATCAGAAGATTTAAAGCGGTATTGGACGCTGAAATAATCCTTTGGCAATATCTGGGCCAGGAGATTCTCCAGAAGAGTCTCTCCCATCTGGCCCCTGAATTTAGGCGCACGTAAAAGCTCCTGCAGGCTTGATATATTCTTACTTACTTCGAGTATCTGGGCATTAGTGGATTCAAGTTTTCCCAGCTGTTCTTTGACGCTGCCGAAGACGGTAGTTGCGCCGCTTAAGTTCTGGCCGATAATCTTATTGGCCTCCTGCAGCGACTGGTTCATCTGATTCAGCCGCTCATTTACCTGGGAGGATATCTTTAAAACTATGCCTATTACTGCTAAAGATAATAAAAGAAATAAGACCCCTGTAAGCCAAAGCATCTTTTGCCTTTCTTAAGTTAAATTATACCACTATCCAGAGGCTTCTTAAAGCAAATAATCCTTTTTTACCCTTTTAATGCTTCTGAAGATGTTTGTTTTTACATCCGGACAGGCCTTCTTTAGTTCGCTTATGATTTTACCCATGCGGGTACGGTTAGAGGTGATAGAATTGGGGCAGCGGCAGCCCTCATGCGGGAGCCGCTCCTCCCTGGCAAAACGCTTGATCATATATTCTTCTACGTAAGCCAGCGGTCTGATCAGCGTAATCTTGCCCTTGAATAATTCCTGCTTAGGAGACATAGCAGAGATTTCTCCCTGGAAGAACATATTCAAAAGAATGGTCTCTACGATGTCATCCTTGTGGTGGCCAAGAGCAACTTTACTGCAGCCTAAGCGGTAGGCGGACTCAAAGAGGGCCTTACGCCTATTCCAGGAGCACCAGAAACAGGTAATATCCTTAGGCTTGGTTTTTTTCAACACATCTACTTGCTCAATATGATACTTAACCCCTATTTTTTTAAAATATTGCTCCAGCCTCCTGGCATAGGAGCGCGGATATCCTAAATCAACATGTATCGCCAACAGTTCATATTTAATCGGCACAAAGGCCTTGCGGTCCTCTAATACCCGAAGTAGAGCCAGGCTATCCTTGCCTCCGGAGACTGCTACCGCTATCTTATCACCGGGCTCAAGCATTTTATAATCCATGATCGCCCGACCGACACGTTTGGATATATAGAACTCTGTACCCTCTAATACTGCCATTTCATTTTAGGGACGGTTCTGAAGTACGCTTAAAAGTGTCCCTGGGGACACCTTTTACCGCAGTCCAGAACCGTCCCTATTCTCTAAATTATGCTGTTTGATATGCGCGGCTAAATCTATCGCGGTCTTAACCGCCACCATTATTACCAATGCCCCCAAGGGAGCGCGTAAAGACTTAATCACAAAAGCTCCGCACAGTATGGTAAAGTGCATGATGAAGATCCTGGCGTACGGCTGCATCAAAAGCTGACTGGGGGAAAACACCTTATATTCGCCTTCTTTTAAGAAATTATAGATATACGAAAGACCGTGGCTGACGAATAAAAACAGCAATGCCCCTGCGAGTTCCCAGAAACGCATATCGGCAGGTCCGAAGAGGGCAAAGATAAATCCTCCGTGTACGGTCATGAATATTCCATAATGCATAATGAAAAATAAAATTATTGAACACTTATCTAATTTGCTTGCCGGCTGGTCATTAATGGTGAAATTTCCCGGGGTAGTACCTTGCGCCTTAATGATTTTAAGTATATTGAAGAACCCCACGATCGCGCTCTCCGACCAATAGAGAAACATAATGGGAAAAAGCCTCCATCCCAATACCAGCACCCCAAAGAGGGGAAAAAGATTGGCCAGGATAAGCGCAACTACCGAGAGTTTTTTAAATTTTATTAAAACACCCATTCTTATAGGTTTAAATTTTGCAAGACTTCTCAATAACCCCTGTGATATCTTCTAATCTATCTACGACTATATCGGCTTTCTTAAGGTATTCTTTAGGAAGGCTGGTGGTGACGGCGATGCAAAACATCCCTGCTGCCTTAGCTGAACTTATGCCTAATGGCGCATTCTCAACTACCAGGCATTCTCGCGGCTTTAATTTAAGCAACTGCGCAGCTTTGAGATAAGGCGCAGGATGCGGCTTACCCAGCTTAACCATCTCTCCACTGACTATAGCAGTAAATAAGTCTTTGATCTTTGGCGGTAGTATTTTTTTTAATTCACACCTAGGGGTCCCTGTAACCAGGCCTAAGAGGTAGCCTTGTTTTTTAAGGCAGCATAGGAAACTCTCTGCCCCCTCAAAGATGCGGCGCTTAAAATAATGGCGGAAGATCTTCTGGCGTAGTTTAAAAATTTTAGCTAAGGTACGCGGAGATGGCCTTACCCCTGACTGCACTAAAAAATCCTTAAGCGATTTATCCCAGCGTTCTCCCTCGCGCAGATATACTTCAAAGACATTCGCCCGGATACCCAGCGGCCTAAGCGATTCATACCAGGCCAGGTAATGATAAGGCATGGAGTCTACAATTACCCCGTCCATGTCAAACAAAACTGCTCTGGGCCTTTGCTTTATTCTCTTCACCTTCTATCCTTACGCCCTGTCAGAGGATAAGTTCATTTCTTTCATCGCAGGCAAGAGCCCATGTTGTAACAACTCTTCAAGCGGAAGCGGCAGCACCAGAGACCAGTTCTCTGGCTTAATAGTGCCTGGGGTATTGGTGCGGTATTGATAGGGATCCCCCTTTAAGAGGCCGGTCAAATACAGCCAATCGATTATGGTATTGATGCAGAATATAGACCTTGAGTCCAGCGTTATTTTAAGCGCGGCCTTAACAATTTCGGGATCCGCCTTTTCACGCATAGGCCCTTGAAGGCCAAGATGTATCCAGAGTTTTTCTTTTTCTTTATAGCTATTATTATAGAGGTCAATAAAGTCTAGCAACTCTTCTTTTTTTTTGCCCAGTATATCAACTAGCTTATCCGCCGAATCTAGCTCTTTAAGCCAGCGTAATCTTCCATAACGCGAGAGCGCCGGATCGAAGAGTTTATCTTTTACATAATTATAGTCTAGCCTGCCGCTACATTTACGCATAAAAAGCTGCTCATCCACTGTCCCTGCTTCATACTCCCACCAGGCGCTCCAGTTAGTAGTATCGTGAGTGGAAAGCATTGATACGGAGGCCTGCCGGTACTCTAAAGGTCCAAGAAAATCATATTTGATCTTCCAGTCTTTATTCCAACGCTGCACGTCATTACCGGGTATGCCGAAATCCTTAAGCAGCCTAGTGCAGGCAGGCGGGATTACCCCCAGGTCTTCGGCGCAAAGGAGCATACGGGTATTCCCAAGCATGGCGGAGAGCAAATTTCTGCCGTGCTCCTCCCACTTAGCCTCATCGACTGGGTCAAATAAACCGTTTAGCCCCTGATTCTCCAAAGGTTCCTTATACGGTATACTCCAGATACGCAAGAGACCAACCATATGGTCTATGCGCAGAATATCATAAAACTCTTGGGCATATTTTAATTTTTCCCTTATATATCTGTATCCATCAGAGGCAATATTCTCCCAATTATAAGTAGGCATGCCCCAGCGCTGTCCCTTGGCGCAATACATATCAGGAGGAGCCCCCGCCGCAAAATCCAGCTTAAAGAAATCGGGACGACTCCAGACATCTGCGCTGTCGCGCGAGACTAAAATAGGAAGGTCTCCCTTGAATAAGACCTCCTTTGCGCTGGCATAATTCTTAGCCTCTCTTAATTGCTTATAAAGCCACCACTGCAACCAAACCTGAAAGGTAATCTCTATCTCGTGGGACTTACTAAAGGCCTCCACTTCAGGATTAATCCTGGTTCTATATTTCTCCTCCCAATCGTACCAGGCCAGCCCCCCTTGAGATTCTTTAAGCACTTTAAACAAGGCGAAGCTTTCCACCCAATACGTATTCTCCTGACGGAATTTATTAAACTCAAGTGAACTGTAAAAATCTTCCTCGAGAAATATATCCCAGAGGAGTCTTGTCTTTTCCTGTTTTATTTGATAATCCAGGTGGGCTTTATCCAAACGGAAAGACCCCCTTAATTTGCTTAATCTTTTTTTAAAGCTGTTTTTCTTAATAGCCGCAAATGGGGAAAGAGAGATATAGGCGGGCTCAAGTGCGAAAGAACTCAGGGCATCATAGGGACAAAGGAGCGGTCCCACTTCATTCAAAGGAAGAAGCTGTATTATGGAGTGCCCGCTTTTTTCACAGAGATCAACCAGTAGTTTAAGATCAGGAAATTCTCCGATTCCAAGACTCTCTTTTGAGTATATAGAGAAAAGTGGGACGACCAACCCTGCCCTTCTCTTAACCCCTATCCTCTTCCATCTTTCTTTGGAAGCAGTATCTAAAAGATAATCATAAGGCATATGTTATTCCTTTTTTAAGCGTCTAGGCTGTCATTCAGTATAACGTATCTGCCTCTTTTTTACAACCAGAAAAGAAAACGCTTTCCAAAAAGTACGCTTTTAGTCTTGATTTCTAAGATTTTGGTGTCATACTTCTTTTATAGAATTAACATTAGACTTGCGTAGCTGGAGGTGGCGATAGCGAAAGCCATTGAGGTCTATCACCTCCTAAGAGAGCCCTTAAGATCAAGGGCTTTCTTTGTTTATAGAGAGGCTACCTTAGCAGGATTAAGGCGATTAACTTATCAGCCCAGAACATGGATAATAATGCGGCTAAAGAAAGGAAGGGGCCGTAAGGTATAACATGCTCTTTTTTCACTAAAAGATTTGCTATACCAAATAAGAGGCCCAAAAAAGGAGCGAAGAAGAAAACCAGTATCGCCTTCTCCCAACCCAAGAATGCGCCTACCATAGCCATTAGCTTTACGTCCCCGCCGCCCATAGAAGAGGTCTCTCCGTCTACCGCAGGTTTTTTCAGGATCTTAAAATAGACCAGATCAAAAAGAAATCCGCTTAAATAGATAATCCCCGAGCCTGCTATAATCCCCAGCAGAGAGTCTAAGAGATGGCTTGAGTTAAAGCTAAAAGGAAAAAACCTGAGTCCTCTTAAAGAATTAAGAATAAGCCCGCAAACCGCGCCGCCCAAAGAGACCTCGTCAGGTATAATGCGTTCTCTTATATCTACGAAAGTAGCAACAATTAGGCCGCAGGTAAAAAGAATATAGAAAAAGAAAATGTAACTCAAACCGAAGCAGCTATAGAATAGCAAAAATATTATTGCGGTTAATAATTCCACTATAAAATAACGCAGAGATATCTTTACCTTACAGAAACGACATCTACCCCTCAAAAAGAGATAGCTTAAAAGCGGTATATTATCCTGCCAGGGTATAGGTTTATCGCACTTTGGGCAGTGCGAGGGAGGATTTATTACTGACTCACCCAGGGGAAGCCGGTGGATACAGACGTTAAGAAAACTTCCAATAAGGGAACCAAAGATAAAAACAAATATTTTTGTAAGTACCATTGGGCTTAATTCTACCACCCTTTAAAGCCGCTAACAAGAAAAATATTGTAGGCGTCCTTAGCTGATTATTCTTGAAGAGGCCTAGATTAGGTTATATAATCTGTGCTTAAGATGCCGAAGAAAAAGATTATATGCCTTGCGCTTTCCATCCTCTGCATGCTCGCCTATCTCAATACACTGGATAGCCATTTTGTTGCCGACGATATCCCGGCTATAACTATGAATCCCGAGCTGCTCTTCCCCTGGCGTTTCTGGATGGAACCTGCAAGCCTGCTTAATTCCCTAAATCTTCTGATCGCAGGCCATAACCCCTTTACCTATCACCTCACCAGCGTACTGCTGCATGCGCTCAATACCATCCTGGCCTTCTTCTTCTTAAGTATATTCTTTGGCTTAGAGCCGAGCTTCCTGGGAGCGCTTATCTTCGCGGTTCACCCCATACATACAGAGGCAGTATCCTGGATCTCCGGGAAGCCCTATCTTATATTATTCGCCTTCACCCTGGGTAATACCCTGCTCTATCAGCGCGCGGTAAAAGAGGCCAAGCGCTTACGGCCAATAGCCTATCTGTTTGTCCTGCTCATCTTCTACTACATGACCATACGTTATTACACCTACTACCTTTTCCCTTTCTTGCTTATCCTGCTTGATCTTACCCTGGAGAGGGCGCGCAGGAACTGGAGGCTCTGGCTGCCATTCTTTATCCTGGCAGGGATAAGGTTTGCAGGGCTAAGGGTTGCGTTATACAACCGGGCCTCTTTTATGGACAGCCTGGGCGCAGAGACTATCAAAAGCTATATCTATGCGATTTACTCTTTCTATTCGCACTTATGGCTCTTGCTTTGGCCGCAAAAACTTACCCTTTTTCATGAGATAGGACCTATCCCTGTTTCAATATTTAAATACGGCTTATTATCTTTAATCCCCGTACTCTTTTCTTTGTTCTTCGCCTTTAAAAAGGCGAGGGAGTTGTTTTTGGGATTAGGAATTTTTATAATCTTTCTCTCCCCCACTTACAGCCCCATACCCCTCTCTTCTCTTATAGCTGAAAGGTATATCTACCTACCCTCTCTTTCTTTAAGTGTATTTATGGCTTATTTATACCAGCGATATACGAATAAAGACGCGCGCCTAAGAAAATACCTTGTTTTTATAATGATAGCTATTATCAGCGCCTATACGGTGCGTACCATATTTAGAAATGAGGACTGGAGAAACCCGGAGAGATTCTGGGCCCAGGTCGCTCGCCTATCTGTAAATAACTGGCAGGCGCACAGCAATATGGGTTTTATTTATTTAACTAAAGGAAGGTTAAAAGAAGCGATAAACGAATACGAAAAGGCGATTCGGCTCTATCCTAAATCAGCAGATTTATATAATAATCTAGCCGTAGCATACCACAAGGCCGGCAAGGTAGCCGAGGCAGAATACTATTTCCAGAAGGCCCTTGAAGTCAACCCAGATTCCGCCTACGCGCATATAAATTTAGCTATAATCTACTGCCGGCAGTCAAAATCTAGCCTGGCTATACAACATTATGATAAGGCAGTTAGGCTGGGATACAAAAATATACCGCAGGAATTATTAGAAAAACTTAAACCTTGAATTTCTTACGCAGGGCCTGTTTGAGGGCGGCGGACATTACTGCAAGGGGGGCTTTCTTAGGTTTCATCCAGAGATTAAAAGATTCGGCTCCCTGGTAGAGTAACATCCCTAATCCATTGGAATAACGCAGGCCTTTCTGACGGGCTAAACTCAGTAGCTTTGTTTCAGCTGGATTATAGATAAGGTCATACACAAATATACTGGAAGGCAGCATCGCAGCAGTAATAAGGCAGCGGTCCTCTGGCTTCATTCCCACAGGAGAGGCATTGACCAATAGGTCCTTATCAGAAAGCTCGAGGCCCTCTATACTATCCACGGCTATCAGGCCGCATCCAGGAAAACTTTCCTGCAACCTCTGCATCAGACTTATGCTTTTATATCTATCGATATCGTAGATAGCGATCTGGCTGGCTCCTTTTTTAGCCAAACTAAAACAGACTGCCTTAGCCGCTCCGCCTGCTCCGATAATAGCTATTCTTTTTGGTCGAAGGCCAAGCCCTGAAAGATGCTTAGAAAAACCCAGGTAATCAGTATTATAACCCTTGAGCCTGTTATCCTTACTTACCACAATGGTATTTACTGCTCCGATTTCATCCGCTGCAGAAGTTTTATATCCGGTTAGGTAGCTTAAAATTTTTTCTTTATGCGGTGCGGTAACATTAAGGCCGCAGATATTTTTGGCCTCAATAGTTTTCAAGAAGCGGCCTAATTCTTCGGGCCTTACTTCGAATTTTTTATAACTTGCCTTTATCTTAAGCTGCCTGAATGCAGCGTTGTGCATGGCCGGAGAAAGGCTATGCTTGACGGGATACCCCAGGACACCGAAAATTTTTTTTGTTGTTTTCTTAGGCATGCTTACCGCTAGGAGGATTTAGAGACTTTCTATTTTATTAAGGGCGTTTATGTAGGCCCTTACTGATGCCTCAATAATATCGGTACTTGAGCCGCGCGCAGTGACTATCTTGCCCTTGGCTTTGAGCTTCAGGATTACCTCTCCTAATGCATCCTTGCCCTGGCTAACTGCTTCAATACGGTAATCCTGTAACTCTCCTTTAATACCGGTAACCTTATCTATGGCCTTAAAGCAGGCATCAACCGGGCCATCTCCAGAGGAACGCGCAGAGTAAAACTTATTCTTGTTTTTAAGGCTTATCTCACAGGTCGGGGTAACCCTAGTTCCGGAATTTATAGTAAAACTCTCTAGCGTCCAAACTGGCTTGGCCGTTTTAACCTCATCCTCTATTATGGAGATAAGGTCATGGTCAAAGATACTCTTCTTTTTGTCTGCTAGCGCTTTAAAACGCGTGTTGATCTTATCCAGCTGACCGTCGCTAAATTTAAAACCCAGCTCTTTTAATCTTTCGCTTAACGCATGCCTTCCTGAATGCTTACCTAAAACTATGCCTGTGCCTACGAAACCTACGTCCTGAGGCCGTATAATTTCATAGGTAGAGCGCTCTTTAAGCACGCCATCCTGGTGTATCCCTGATTCATGCCTGAAGGCATTGCCTCCTACTATGGCTTTATTAGGGGAGACTACAAAACCAGTCAGTTTACTTACTAAGCGAGAGACCTTGTAGATTTGAGTAGTATTAATCCCGCTCTCTAGCCCTCTAAATATATCCTTACGCGTCTTAATCGCCATGACGATCTCTTCCATAGAGGCGTTCCCTGCGCGTTCACCTATACCGTTAACAGTACATTCTACCTGCCGGGCGCCATTGGTAATTGCCTCCAGGGAATTAGCTACGGCAAGTCCAAGGTCATTATGGCAATGCACTGAAATCACCGCCTTGTTAATATTAGGCACATTATTTTTGATAGCAGCGATAAGCGAGCCGTATTCGCCAGGCTGCGCATAACCTACTGTGTCAGGTATATTGACCGTGGTTGCACCTGCGCTAATTACTGACTCTACAATCCTAAAAAGAAATTCTCTTTCGCTGCGCGAGGCGTCTTCGGGAGAAAACTCTATATCCGCACAAAGCCTCCTGGCATATTTTACAGCCTCTACAGCCAAACGTTCTATTTCATCCTCTGCCTTCTTTAATTTATACTGCATATGGATCTTAGAGGTGGCTAAGAATACATGGATGCGCCTGCGGCGCGAAGGTCTTGTAGATTGATAAGCGGCATCAATATCTTTTTTAACGGCGCGGGCAAGGCCGCAGATAACCGGCCCCTTAATAGAGCTGGCAATAGACTTAACCGATTCAAAGTCTCCCCTGGAGGAGACTGGGAAACCAGCCTCTATTATATCTACCCCTAAATGCATCAGGGCCCCGGCGATCTCCAGCTTCTCTTTTTGATTAAGAGACGCACCCGGCGCCTGCTCTCCATCCCTGAGTGTCGTATCAAATATAATTATTCTTTCCATTTAAATAACGTTGCTCATCAAATCAAAGGCTACCTCTGGTGCCTAGCCTTTGATTTGTCCTGTGCTATGCACAGGACCTTACGTTGCTACTTCCTCATCCATGGCATCATTTCGCGTAGCTGTTTCCCCACCTGCTCTATTTGATGCTCATCCCCTGCCTTAAGCAAGCTGTTAAAATTCGGTCTGCCTGCCTCATTCTCTTTAATCCACTCTCTGGCAAATTTTCCTTTTTGTATTTCTTTAAGGATCTTCTGCATCTCTTTACGGGTCCTCTCGGTAATAATCCTTTTCCCCCGCGTGAGATCACCGTAAGTAGCGGTGTTAGAGACGCGACGCCTCATTCCGGATATGCCGGTCTCCTGGATAAGATCGGTAATTAATTTTAATTCGTGTAATACTTCGAAGTACGCGATCTCCGGCTGATAACCCGCTGCAACCAGCGTATCAAATCCAGCCTTGATCAGCTCAGTAACCCCGCCGCAAAGTACTGCCTGCTCTCCGAAAAGGTCTGTCTCTGTCTCTTCTTTGAAGGTAGTCTCAATAACCCCTGCCTTGGTAGCGCCCAGCGCCTTGGCATAGGCTAAGGCGATTTTTAAAGCATTGCCTGTAGCATCCTGGAATACAGCTACCAGCGACGGCACGCCCTTACCCTCTTCATACATCCTTCTGACTAACGCTCCAGGGCCTTTGGGTGCCACCATAAACACATCTATAGTCTTAGAAGGCTTGATCTGCTTAAAATGGATATTAAAACCGTGTGAAAAGCAGAGGGCCTTGCCTTTTGAAAGGTTGGGTTTGATCGCCTCCTGATAAA
>VGKF01000011.1 GCA_016867175.1 Candidatus Omnitrophota bacterium
ATACCTCCGACCTTAAACTCCTGTATGCGCTCACCACCCTTAGCGCCCCTGGCCCAGAAGGTTAATTTAGCAGCTTTAGAAAGGTCAAACCCTGCGTCAATATCTCCCCAGTTATTCGCAGGGTTTTGCCAGGTAATGCCAGCCCAGCGTGCTCCCTGGTAAGCGCAGGCGCAATAAGTAATCTTAATACAGGTGCTACCCGAGTAAGGATTATCAGTAGAGGCGCCGTCATATATTATATCCGTGTAATCGCCCATCCAGCCGGATGCGACAAAATGATTCATGGGAGCGCCCCTATCCGCATAGACGTAAAAAGGCATCTCCTGAGGTAGCCTACCCTCTGCCCTTAAATTAGGGTCGGCCTCGAATTTTATGTCATCCAGATAAAACGTGCAACCCTCTGGATTTAAATCCGCAGAGGTCATCCAGCCAAATCCGCCACTGATATAGGAGAGGTTTTTACCAATCAGGTTTATGGTATATTGCTTCCAGTCATTAGTCAACTCTACCGGTCCCATCTCTACAGTTACGGAATCAGAGTAGGCGCCTTTTACCCCGCCGATCATAAACTTTTGTATTACTTCGCCGCCCTTTAATCCCTTAGCCCAAAAGGTGATCTTATTCATCGCGCTCAAGTCAAACCCGCCCATCTTTGAACCCCAGTTATTCGCCGGGTTCTGCCAGGTGACACCAGCCCAGCCCTGGCCCTGGGTTTTCTTGGCGCTATAAATAAACTGGATGCAGGTTGAGCCGGAATGGGGACCTTGTACAAACTGATCATCCATCTTAACGTCGCCGAAATCTCCCATCCAGCCGGAAGCTGCGTAATGATTTTCTTTATTATTCTTATCCAAATAAACTATAAATTCCTTAATACTGCCTAATGCTAGGCCCTTTGTAAAGCCTATTGTCTCTACCCTGCCTGAACCCGCATCGCGATATTTAGTCTCATCGCAAATAATAGTGGTATTCTGCGCAAAGCTAAGACTTGTCGCTAAAATCAATATTGACAACGCAAAAAATATAGCTCTCATCTTCCTGTCTCCTTTTCGGCTATTATACCATAAAAATAATAAAAAGGGGACGTTTCTCTTTTTTAAAAAAGAGAAACGTCCCCTTTTTCGTCCCCTTTTTATCTAAATAATGTTTATAAGAAAAAACGCCATCGTTAATATGGAAACACCTGCTAAGAATATCCCCATTATTTTAGTATTGCGGATTTCTTTTTGCATAGAAATAGGCTCTATACGCCAATTTATTTTTTCATAAAACTTCTTTTGGATTTCAATAGTCAGCTCAGGCCTGAAAAAGACGAATAAGCCGATTATGATACCGACTATAGAAAGTAAGATGAAAATGTGCGGTATATTGATAATCCGGGCTATTGCTTGCATCTCTCTCAATGCCCTTAGCGCTCAAGCAACTATTAATTCTTTTTATTTATTTATCTATTTTTTCCATCGGTTTTCCGCAACAGATAAGTTCGCCGCCACCCACTTTAGTAACAGTAACTTCGTTACCGCAGATATTACATTTGAATTTTTCCCCTACTTCTTTTACTTTCATTTTACTCCTCCCTAAATAAAAAAGGCAACCCTCATTTTAGAAAGTTGCCCGTAAATTAACTTATTTTAACCTCATTTAAAATTACGCGGAGGTTGAATACTGATCCTGCTTCGTAAAATTTGGTTGCGGGGGCAAGATTTTCCCGCATCTATAAAGTTAACGCACAGATGCGGGATCCCGCCTCATTGCTTGAAACTATTGGCGGGAGAACTGCCACGCTAAAAATCTATTGCGGGGGGCAGATTTGAACTGCCGACCTTTAGGTTATGAGCCTAATGAGCTACCAGGCTGCTCTACCCCGCGAAATGATTATAGACCTAAAAAACTAATTGCGCAACCTATTCTTTTTGCTGCGGGACTATTTTTATGGGGACTTCGCCCTTACGCACCACCCCCATTTTATCCCGGGCGATCTTCTCTTGATATACGGGGTCGTTTTCTATGCGTATCAGCTCCTGCTGCAGGATATAGTTCTCTCTTTTCAGGAGTTTGATCTTATGCTCTAAATCGCGGCTCTTATCCCTGAGCTCCTGCAACCTGCTGTATCCGGGAAGAAATATAGCTAGCAAAAAAACCGCGATACCAAAAAGCCAGAATGCTTTCTTTAATATCATCTCTTCCAGCTAGTCCCTGCGTAAACTGCCCTTTTACCCAGCTCCTCTTCGATTCTTAAGAGCTCATTATACTTACAGATACGGTCAGTGCGTGAAACCGAGCCGGTCTTAATCTGGCCTGCGCCTGTAGCTACTGCCAGATGGGCAATAGTAGTATCCTCGGTCTCTCCCGAACGATGCGAAATGATTGCCTTATATTTACTGCGCTTAGCCATCCTGATTACTTCCAGGGTTTCAGATAGCGAGCCAATCTGGTTTACCTTGACTAGAATTGCATTGCCTATCTTCTCGGCTATGCCTTTTTTAAAGATTTTAGGGTTAGTCACAAAGATATCATCCCCAACCAGCTGCAGCCTGTCCTTAAGCTGCAGAGTCAAAGCCTTCCAACCTGACCAGTCATGTTCAGAGAGCCCGTCTTCTACGGAAAGTAGAGGATATTTATTTAACCATCTGCCGTATATCGGAATTAAATCAGCAGCAGTTTTATGGGAGTTTTCAAACTTGTAGCTGGCATCTTTATAAAAAGAGCTGGCAGCGCAGTCCAGGGCCAGGCAGATATCTCGACCAGGCCTGTAGCCTGCTTTTTCTATCGCCTGTAAAATCAGCTCTAAGGCCTCTTCATTAGATTTAAGATTAGGCGCAAAACCCCCCTCATCTCCCACCGAAGTAGAAAGCCCTTTTGATTTTAGGATGGATTTAAGATTATGGAAAACCTCGGCTGCATAGCGCAGCGCTTCAGCAAAAGTAGGTGCGCCTACCGGCATAATCATAAACTCCTGGATATCCAGGTTATTATCCGCGTGCAGTCCGCCGTTTAAGATGTTCATTAAAGGGACAGGAAGAATCTTGGCGCTATCTCCTCCCAGATACTTATACAACGGCTGTTTTTTAGATGCCGCGGCTGCCTTAGCCACTGCCATAGATACCCCCAGGATAGCATTAGCCCCCAGGTTAGATTTGCTTTCTGTAGCATCCAGCTTGATCAACAGTTTATCTATCTTTTCGAAGTCAGGGCTCAAGCCCTTTACCTTAGAGGCAATGACAGTATTGACATTCTCCACTGCCTTCAATACCCCCTTACCTAAATACCTTGTCTTATCACCGTCGCGAAGCTCCAGGGCCTCATTATCTCCGGTAGAGGCACCCGAAGGAACTGCTGCCCTGGCTAAAATACCAGAATCCAGGGTTACATCAACCTCTACGGTAGGATTGCCGCGGGAATCCAGGATCTGACGCGCCCAAATCTTTTTAATCTTTGCCATTTCAATCCTCCTAAAATATGTTTGATTATCTATAACAGCAGAATAATTATACATATAAACCTTGCGAAGTCAAGCGAGTCTTTCATTAATGAAAGACTCGCTTGATGCTGCGGCAATGTGCCGCAGCATCTTAGGTTAACAAGAGTACGCGAAAAGCTTTACTGTAATCGCAATACAATAATGTCCGGTTTTAACAAAGCAAGAATGTCCTGTTCCAAAGTTGCTATAATGGTCCTTCTCAAAGGAGGATCATATGGCAGGAAAGGACATTATAATGGCTACGCCGGAGGAATTAAAAAGGCTTAATGTAATTCACAAGGTGTTGGATAAAAGTATTACCCAGGCAGAAGCAGCCGGTGTCCTGGATTTAACCGACAGGCACATCAGGAGGATGGCAGCGCGAATAGCCAAAGAGGGCGACAAGGGCATAGTCCATAAGCTAAGAGGGCAGCCGGCGCATAACTCTACTCCCGATAAGGTCAAGATAAAGGTGCTAAGCCTCTGCAAGGATATTTACGAAGGTTTTAGCCCTACACTGGCTTCAGAGAAGCTCTTTGAAAGAGATAAGATTAAAGTGAGCCGCGAGCTCTTAAGGACGTGGTTTATCCAAGAGCATATTGCCTACGCAAGCCGTAAGGCCCGGCCTCATCGTAATTGGCGGGAACGTAAAGCGAATTACGGCCAGATGGTTCAGGCTGATGGTTCACATCATAACTGGTTCGAAGGCCGCGGCCCATGGTGCGTGCTTATGGGCCAGATAGATGACGCTACCAGCAAGGTCTCGGCAGAGTTCCATGATTACGAGGGTACGCTGCCATTCATGGCGAGCTTTAAATCATACATCAGGGCTAAAGGTATTCCCATAAGCGTCTATATTGACCGCCACACGACGTATAAATCGAATAAGAAACCCTCAATTGAGGATGAGCTTGAGAATAAAGAACCATTAACACAGGTAGGCAGGGCCCTTGAGGAATTAGGCGTAGAAGTCATATTTGCCCGTTCGGCGCCGGCTAAAGGCAGGATAGAGCGGCTCTTCAGGACCTTCCAGGATCGCCTTGTAAAAGAGATGCGGCTAAGGAAGATTAAATCGATAGAAGAAGCCAATTCATTTTTAAAAGAGTATCTGCCTGGCTACAATAAAAGATTTAGTGTACCCGCGGCAAAGAACGCGGATCTACACAGGCCTTTACCTAAAGGGATAGACCTTGATACGATTCTTTGCAAAAAGACAGAACATGCCCTAAGAAGCGATTTTACAGTAGCGCACGATAAAAAGCTGTATCAGGTAGGGAATAATATCAGGGCTAAGAAGGTTACTGTGGAAGAAAGAATCGACGGCTCAATGATAATCATTTATAAGAACAAAGTTCTCAAGTATAAAGAGATAATCAACCGTCCAAAACAGGTCAAAGAGAAATTGCAGCATATATTTAAGCTCAGGGATGCTTACGTGCCGCCGAAAGATCATCCATGGAGAATGGCGGGATATGCACATTTTCAACAGTATCAACAAAAAGAAAAGGCCGTTCAAGCAGAGAAAGAACTACTATTAACAACATGAAAACCGGACATTCTTGCTTTGCTAGAAATAGGACATTTTTGCCTTGCAATAACAACGCGAAAAGCTTTACTTGACTTAAAGACCTGGGTATGTTATCTTATTTTTTAACTATTTATATATTTTAAGGAGAGAAAGATGAGCCTAGCCAAAATCAAGTTCTTCATTAAACTATACTGGATCAGGGTGCTTATTATCACCTTAGTCCTTGTAATCATCGTATCTTTAGTCATTTTTATCATCATTGGCCTGCGTGCCTGGAATGAGGCGGAATCATACCTGAGGCAATCCCAATTAGCCATGATACCGCTACAGCTATACCTGCAGATAGTCATGGCCCTTATCTTCGGCGTGGTCTATACCTTTATGTGGTACTGGCTGATGTTTAAACGCGGGGCTCAGTCCTTCACCCAAATAAGTAAAAAAGCTACTAGCGGAGAAGAGTTAAAGATCACCTGGAACGACGTCATTGGCATGGAGGAGGCCAAGCAAGAGGCCCTGGAAGTAGTCAAGCTAATCACTGACCGCGCCCAGCTGCAGCGTATCGGAGGAAAGATCTTAAAAGGGATTATCATGCTTGGGCCTCCGGGCTGCGGTAAGACTTACCTGGCCAAGGCTATTGCCACCGAGGCAAAACTTCCTTTCATCTCCATGTCCGGCTCAGAGTTTATAGAGATGTTCGTAGGAGTAGGCGCGGGAAGGATACGCAGCCTCTTTAAACAGGCCCGCCAGCTTGCGGAGCTTGAGGGCGGCTGCATCATCTTCATCGATGAAATCGATGCGGTAGGCGCACAGCGCTCAGTTGACCGCGGCTTTGGCGGCCAGACAGAATCCAATACCACCCTGAATCAACTGCTGGTTGAGATGGATGGGCTAAAGGAGAAAGATTTAAATGTCGTGCTTATCGGAGCAACTAACGCCCCGGAAAACTTCCTTGACCAGGCCCTGCTCCGCCCGGGAAGATTTGACCGAAAGATTTACGTTGACCTTCCGGGCCTTGAAGACCGCGAGAAATTATTTGAGTATTATCTTAAAAAGGTTAAATACGATGAAGGCAATATAAGGATAGATAAGCTCTCCCGGGTCGCAGTAGGCTATACCCCGGCAGATGTAGCCAATATAGTGCGAGAGTCAGCCCTTATTGCCATAAGAAATAAAAAGGATGTTATTTCAATGAAGGAGATCGAAGAAGCGCGAGAGAGGATTGCCTTAGGGATAAAGAGAAAGATTAAGATGAACCCACAGGAGAAATGGCTCACTGCCTACCATGAGGCAGGGCATGCTATTGTTACCTATCTGTTGGCCCCGGGCAAAGACGTATTTAAAGCTACCATCATACCGCGTAAGTCAACCGGCGGCGCCGTCTGGACTCCTGAAAAAGAAGAGGTCTTTATTAAAGATCAAAACGGGCTACTCACAGATATTAAAATCTGCTTGGGAAGCTTTGCCGCAGAAAAACTTAAATTTGGCTTTACTACTGCCGGGGTAGATTCCGACTTCCAGAATGCCTTAGGCATAGCCCACAGCATGGTCTGGCGCTGGGGCATGGGCAAGTCCGGGCTTATCGGTAATTTCCACGCCATACTCTCCGCCGAAAGATGGCAGCAATCAGCGCTATCCATCTCTGAAGAGACTAAGACCAAACTAGACCATGACACGCAAAGCATACTTAATGCCTGCCTGAAAGAAGTCCAGGAACTGCTTGCTAAAGAAAAACCCCTCCTCGAGAAGTTCGCTCAGGAATTATTCCAAAAAGAAGAACTCAATTATGACGAAATCGAATCTATCTTTAAGGAAGCTGGCCTTGCCCGTCCTCAGTAGCCTCTGCGCGCTGCTCTTATTATTTACCGGTTGCTCTTCCTCTACTTCCCCCACCTATTTTACGAAAGATATTGCAGTCGCCATCCAAAATATCTGTAAAAATGAATACGATGTGGATGTAGAAACAAAGCTAGTGGGCCAAACTCTATGGATATACCTGCCGGTAGAAAATATGTTTACCAAATCCGATAAGCCGGAAAAATACTCGGAAATATTTGCCGTTGATTATGCCCAAGGAGAATTTAAAGAAGGGCTCTTTAAAATGGAATATCTGGTGCGGCCTATACCAGAGACAATGAGACAGCAAGGATATAAATACGACAAGGCAGTTTCAGAAAAAGTGAATAGCGTCTGGAAGGTGCTGCGCAGGGTAATCTTTAGTACCGACCACAGTAAGGATGGCGCCCCCAAATTCTTCTATATGGTTACTGCTGATATCAAAAACGGATTTGAAATACAGGAACTATTTTATTCGCTAGACCTAAAGAAAGTCTCTTATGGATTCATTTCCTGGAGTGAATACCAGCACCGCTCCATACAAGAAACGAAACTATCGCCTTTTATAATAGGGGATAATAAAGGCCTGCACTTAGACTACAGGGATATCAGCATGGAAGAATTCCTATCCAGGCAAATATCCCACCGTATCAAATTAAAATTCCAAAAGGCTGAGGTAGAAAAAAATGCGGATATCGATAAGGAGATCTATAAGATTATCGCCCACACCTTAAAGATATATAAGTTTAACGGTTTTACTGCGGTAGAATTGAGCAATTTATTAACCCGCGACAAGGCAATCCTGAATAAAGCCGATGTTTTGGCAGGCATTACTAATTAATAATCACAACCCTTCTTCCCTGAACCTCTAGCTTACCCTCTACATATAACCTTATAGCCTCAGGATAAAGTTTATGCTCTATTTTGTGGATTTTATCCTCTAGCGAAGAAGGCGTATCCTTATCTTCGATTACTATATGCTTCTGTAAAATAATCGGCCCATGATCCATCTTCTCGTCTACAAAGTGCACGGTCACCCCTGTTACCTTAGAGCCGTAATCAAAGGCGTCTTTTATTGCCTGCGTGCCTTTAAAGGCCGGTAACAAAGCAGGGTGGATATTGAGGATCCTGTTTTTATACTGCTGGGTCAACCCCTGGCCTAGGAGCCGCATGAATCCTGCCAGTACAATCAGGTCGATCTTGCTTTCTTTTAAGTGCCACATGATCTTCTCTTCGAATTCTTTCTTATCTGAAAAGTCTTCTCTTTTTACCATGGCTATTTTTACGCCTGCCCTCTTTGCGCGGCCAAGGGCCCCGGCCTTGGGGTTATCAGTGATCAATAAAGACAAACTTGCCTTTATGGAGCCTTTTTTTACTGCCTTTATAATAGCGCTAAAATTACTTCCCTTGCCTGAGGCAAAGACCGCTATATTCATTACTCCCTCACCCTTATAGTTTTCATTGGACATACCTTAACGCAATCAGCGCAAGAAGTACATTTATTATAATCTATTTCAGCCAGATTATCAATAACATGTATAGCGTCAAACTTACATGCCTTCTCGCAAAGCTTACAGGCAATGCAACCCACAGGGCAAGCTACCTTGGTATCTTTGCCTAAATCGCGGGAGCTACAGGCAACATACACCTTATTTGTTATAGGGATAAGGGTAAAGAGTTTCTTAGGGCAGGCTAGTACGCACTTATTGCAGGCCTTGCATTTATCTTTGTCTACAACCGGCAGCTCATCGCCAGACATGCTTATGGCATCAAAAGGGCAGGCCTGGACACAACTGCCAAACCCCAAGCAGCTAAAACTACAATCTTTGTGCCCGTTTAAAACTAAATTTGCCGCCACGCAGTCCTTTATCCCCTGATATAAGAATCTATTCTTAACCCTTGATCCTCCGTTACAATACAGGGCGGCTATTTTCTTAACCTTTTTTTCAAGCTTCTCCCCTAATAACCTGGCAATCTGCCCCCTGACTGCTTCTTCGCTCACCCGGCAGGCATCTACGCTTAATTTACCGCTCAATAAAGATTCGGCAAAACCAAAACAACCAGCGCCTCCGCAGGCGCCGCAGTTTGAGCCGGGTAATAATCCGTGGATCTTTTCCAAACGCGGATCTACCTCGACGTGCAAGCGCTTGGAGGCAATAGCCAGCCCTACCCCAAAGATAGCCCCAAGTAAACCTAATGTTAAGACCGGTATTAGAATTTCCATTTAATGAGCACATAACTTACGAACACGAAGCGTGAGTAAGTTATAGGTGCGAATTAATCCCCGCTGCTTCGCACTTTTTCGCTCTACGAAAAAGTGCGGCGGGGATAAGTTCGGCCAGACAATACTTTGCCAACTTGGCAAAGTATTGTGGCCTCACTTAAAATTTAAACCCGTTAAAACCTAAAAAACTTAAAGACATTATTGAGGCAATAATAAAAGCCAGCGGAAAATCTTTTAAAGACTCAGGGATGTTGCATAAGTCCAATCTCTCTCTTATCCCGGACATAAGAAGCATCGCCAGGGCATAGCCTAAGCCGGCACAAACTCCCTGGAATGCCGAATACCAAAAACTACCAGGTAGCGCTCTCCCATTAATAAAAAACATATCTGAATTCAATACCGCAACCCCCATTACCGCACAATTTACAGTAATCAAGGGCAAATATATCCCGAAGAGCCTATACATTGCAGGGTTTGTCTTTCTGACTACCATTTCTACAAACTGCACAAAGGTAGCGATCACCAGTATAAAAGAGATGGTGCGCAGGTATGTCAGGTCAAAAGGTATAAGTAAAAATCTGTAAATGAACCAGGTGATGATAGAAGACATGGTGGTGACAAACATTACTGCCAGGCTCATGGATAGGGCAGGCTTAGTCTCTTTGGAGATGGCCACAAAGGAACATAGCCCCAAGAAACGCGAGAGTATTACGTTATAGATAAAGACCGCGGAGATAAAAATAGTCAGGAATTGACTGGCGCTCATGCCTTCCTTCCTTTTAAAACATTAAAAAAACCAAGCAACAGCCCTATGACCAGAAGCGCTCCCGAAGGCATACCCAGGATAAAAGCAGGTTCAAAAGAAGCAAAGAGCCTATGGCCTAAGATTGTGCCTGCCCCCAAGGCCTCCCTTATCCCGGAGATCAAAATCAAAGCCAGGGTAAAACCCACCCCCATCCCCAAGCCGTCAAAGAAAGAATTCATCACCGTATTTTTAGAAGCATAGGCCTCAGCGCGGCCAAGCACCATGCAATTAACTACAATCAACGGAACATAAATACCCAGGGATCTATCAAGCGCCGGGCTATACGCCTTCATCAGCATCTCGGTAACAGTGACGAAGGTGGCAATAACCACGATATAGCAGGGTATGCGTATCCTCTGGGGGATGCTATTTTTAATAACAGCGACGATAATATTGGAGCCCAAGAGCACAAAGGTAGCGGCAATGCCCATGCCTATACCATTGATAACAGAGACGGATACTGCCAGCGTAGGGCATAATCCCAGCACCAGCACAAAAGTAGGGTTCTCTTTAGCGATACCCCTTAGGAATTCATTAAAGAACTTCTTCATCTTTTTCCATAAACCCTGTTTTTAGTAAAACGGTCAATGATAGGAGCCGCCGCGTTCATCATTAATATGGCATAAGACACGCCTTCTGGATACCCCCCCCACAACCTGATAATTGCGGTAAGCAGACCGCAGCCTATGCCAAAGATAACCTGGCCCTTATAGGTCAAAGGAGAGGTCACATAATCAGTAGCCATAAAAAATGCGCCTAGAATAAGTCCGCCTGTTAAAACATGAAGCAGCCAATCGCCGCTAAACAAACCCTGCTGCCCGAATATATATGTGAATAGCCCTACCGTAGCTATATAAGTAAGCGGGATATGCCAGGAGATATATTTTTTATAAAAAAGGAACAGCGCCCCCAAGAGGAGAGCTAAAATGCAGACCTCTCCGATACAGCCGCCGCGCAGGCCTAAGAAAAGATCCCAGCTTGATAAATTCTCAAAGGCCCTGCCTTCTTTTAATGCTGCCAAAGGAGTAGCGCAGGTAATAGCGTCGTAATTCATGGGCCTGGTAAAAGAAGTCATATACTTTGGCCAGGAGGCCATAAGAAATACCCTGCCCACTAAGGCAGGGTTAAAGATATTCTGGCCTAAGCCTCCGAAGACTTGTTTTCCTATAGCCACGGCAAACAAAGATCCTACTATCGGCAGCCAAAAAGGTACATGGGCAGGCAAATTATAAGCTAACAACAAGCCGGTCAGGAAGGCGCTTCCGTCAAGAACCGTTATTCTTTTTTTAGTCAAGAGTTGGATTATCCCTTCGCTAAAGACCGCGGAGACAACCCCTAATATAATCACCCTGAGAGCGGACAGCCCGAATATCAAGACTCCCGCAATACCAGCCGGGGCCAGACTTAACACCACCAGCCACATGATCCTGCTTACGGATTCATCTTTATGCAGGTGCGGGGAAGTGCCTACGCTGAGCTTATCTTTCATTCTATATTATTCCTTTAATCTCTTCCGCTCTCTTCTTTACCGAATCTATTACCGCGCCTGATGATATAGTCGCTCCGGTAATCGCCTGGATATTATCAAGCTGGCTTAAATTCTTATTACTAAATCCTAAAACAAAACCAGGCTCAACTACTTTTGCCCCCAGACCCGGGGTCTCATTCTGACTTAATATTTTTATGGCGTTAATTACGCCATCCTTATTCATCCCAACCATGCTTTCTATAACGCTGGAATATCCCTTACCGGATGCCTTAAAGGCAACGGCAACAAACTTACCCGACTTATCATAAACCTTATAATAAAGCACCTCTTCCTCTGCTCTCACTGCCTCAAAGCGCTCTCCCTGGGGGAGTACCTCTTTTAAGCTTGCCTCCTCTTCATCCTGCGCCTGGGCATTGATCCTGGCTTTAGTCAGAAGATTCATCCCCGCCAGGAGTCCGCTGGCAATGGTGCAGATTAAGGCCAGGATAAATCCGTAACGCACCATCTCTTTCATTTTAATGCCTCCAGTTTTGCCCTTTTGATGGATTGCACCAGTCGGCGGTTTGCCGGGCAGACATAACTGCAGAGCCCGCATTCAATACAGTCAGTTACGCCGTAATTTTTAGCCTCCTGCCAGAGGGATTTTTCAGAGGCCAGGTTTATCAGGCAAGGCATAAGCCCTACCGGGCATTCCCGCACGCAGGCCCCGCAGCGTATACAAAACTCTTCTTCCAGGGCCCTGGATTCTTTTTCGCTGAATAATAATACCCCTCCGCTAGACTTAATTACCGGAACCGCATCGCTAAATTGGGCAATCCCCATCATCGGTCCGCCGATGATAATCTTCCCTGGCCCATCGCTTAACGGTCCGCAGAAATCAATCAGCTCTTTTACAGGAGTGCCCAGGCGCACTAATAGATTCTTAGGGTTAACTAATAAGCTCCCCGATACAGTCACTACCCGCTCATATAAAGG
>VGKF01000012.1 GCA_016867175.1 Candidatus Omnitrophota bacterium
GTGCAGAGGAGGAGACCCTGGAGATATTAAAGGGATTTATGCCCTTACGAGCAGTAATACATTGTTTTTCCGGGGATAGCGCGTTCTTAAAAGATTGCCTTGCCGCTGGATTCATGATCTCCTTTACCTGTAATATTACTTATAAAAAAGCAGAAAACTTAAGGGCCTTGATAAAAGAAATACCCTTAGAGCGCCTGATGCTTGAAACCGACGCCCCATTTTTGGCTCCGCAGGGATTGCGCGGCAGGCGCAATGAACCGGCTTTTATAAAAAACCTCTCCGAAGAGATTGCCCGTATCCGTTGTGTTGACCAGGAAGATATAGCCATTATTACTACCAAGAACGCCAAAGAATTCTTTCATTTAAAATGAAGCCACAGGTTTCTATAGTTAAATGCCCTAGTTATGATCGACAGGAAGTAATGGCAGCGGCAAGAGCGGCCATGGATCTGCTGGGTGGCATAACTGTTTTTATCAAGCCCGGAAGCAGCGTCTTGGTTAAGCCTAACCTCCTGATAGCAAAAGAGCCGCAATACTGTATTACTACGCACCCTGAAGTGGTGCGGGCGGTTGTCAGGATGCTAAAAGAAATTAACTGCAGGGTATATATAGGAGACGGGCCGACTGTCTTTGGCAGCCAGGCCAAAGGCGTGGAGGAGGTATACGCCAAGACCGGTATGCTAGAGGTTTGCCAACAGGAGGAAGTGGAGTTGGTGAAATTCGATAAGGCGCGCTGGCGGGGAAAATTCCCTTTAACTACCTGGCTAGACAAATGCGACTATCTGGTATCCTTGCCTAAATTTAAGACGCATCAGATGACTACACTTAGCGCAGGCATAAAGAATCTTTTCGGCCTGGTTTCCGATATATATAAGAAAGAATTGCATATAAGGCATTTTCATATAAGTGAGTTTGCCAGTATCCTGGTAGATATTTACCAAGAGGCTCATCCTGCTTTGACTATTGTAGACGGGGTAATGGCTATGGAAGGGGATGGCCCGGGTAGCACAGGTAAACCGCGCAGGAATGATTTTCTGCTGGCAGGTTCTGATTGCGTAGCGATAGACGCTATTCTTGCCTCGGTTATGGGGATTGCCCCCCAAGAAGTATTAACTACTAAGGAAGGAGCAATCAGGGGCTTGGGGGTAGCTGATATTGGCGCTATATCTATACTGGGTGAAAGATTGAGCGATATAATAACAGGAGATTTTAAGCTTCCTACAACATCGGTAGCCCGTAAGATCCCCAAGCCGCTAGTAAGGCTTGCTAAGAGAATGATCAAATTCTACCCCTGCGTTGAAGATGATAAATGCATCCGCTGCGCAACCTGTGTTAAGGCCTGTCCTAATCAAGCAGTCCAGATGCGCAACAAGGGGATTGTTTTTAATTATGCCAGGTGTATCCGTTGTTTCTGTTGCCAGGAGGCCTGCCCGGCTTCGGCAATTAGGGTAAAAAAGAGTTTATTAGCTAAAATCTTAGGATTATAAATCTTTATTTGCTGCGGAATATTGCTCGCGCGCTGAAATTTTTTGCCGTGCGCTACGGTTTACTTCGTCGCTACGGGTAGCCTGTATCGGATTAGCGTCTTTCGCTCCTCGTAAAACCTTGCGCACTTACGAAAATAGAAATGCCAAAAATTTTCTAATGCGCGCTCACAAATTCCTCCGTAAAATAAAGATTAATGATATAATTTATTAACTATGAGTAATAAAGAAGATTTAATAGAATTAAGGTTGAAGTTAGACGAGGCGATTACCTATGGTACGCCAAGAGAGGCGATGCGCCTGGCCAAAGACGGGTTAAGCAAGGCCAAAGAAAAAAAGCTAGCAGGAGAAATCGAATATTTTAAAGGCCAGATCGAGATCTTAAAAGAAAATTTCTGTCTTGCCATAGAGCATTTTGACCAGGCTATAAAACATAATCCTGCTGACGGGGCATCTTATAATGACCGGGCGCTATGCATGGTAGAGTTAGGCATTATTGATAAGGCCTTTTATTATTTTGATAAAGGGATAGAGGTAGAGCCGGATTATGCCACTATCTATCATAATAAGGGCTGGCTTTTAAATAACATCGGCAGGCATAGCGAGGCAATTAAATATTTTAATAAGGCACTCTCTCTGGAGCCGGCCAGGCCAGTGACTTATGATAACCTGGCAGATGCGTTGTTTAACCTTTGTGATTACCGGGCCGCCAGTTTAGCTTATAAAAAGGTATTGGCTTTACTTAAACCAGGATCCTGCCGCCAGATAAGAAAGAAGATCAGCGCACAGATAAGATTAATCGAGAAGAATATAATTAAGAAAAAAGCTCAATAAGCGGATAATAAATCAGTAGAAAGGAATGTTATGGAGATCAGGACTATAGCCTGGGTTAATAATAAGATCAGGATTATTGATCAGACAAAGCTTCCGCAGGGAATTAAGTATTTAGATATCAAAGACTTAAAAACGCTCTGGATTGCCATAAAGGAACTTAAGGTGCGCGGTGCGCCTGTCTTAGGCGCTGCAGCAGCCCTAGGCAGTTTTGTAGGCATAAGGTATTCGCGCGCAGCTAGTTTTAATCGTTTTATGCAGGAGCTGGAGAAGGTAGCTAAGTATATAGGTTCCTCACGACCTACTGCCAGAAATCTTTTTTGGGGACTGGAAAGGGTAAAAAAGATTGCCTTAGATAATAAAGGCAAGCCTATCCGTATTATAAAATCCATGATTTTAAAAGAGGCGCAAGCTATAATACAAGATGACCGGGTCTCCTGCAGAAAAATAGGCAGTTACGGAGCCAGATTAGTTAAAGATGCAGATGTTATTCTGACTATCTGTAATGCCGGGATACTGGCGACTATAGATTACGGTACGGCCTTAGGAGTAATTTATCGCGCGCACCAGCAACGTAAGAATATAAAAGTCTATGCCTGCGAGACCAGGCCTTTATTGCAGGGGGCGCGCCTGACTACATGGGAACTACAAAAGAGAGGCCTTGACGTAACCCTTATTTGCGATAGTATGGCAGCTACATTGATGAGGTCAGGAAAGATAGATAAAGTCATTACCGGGGCAGACAGGATCGCTGCAAACGGAGACAGCGCCAATAAAATAGGGACTTACAATCTGGCGGTCTTAAGCCGCTACCATAAAATACCTTTTTACGTCGCAGCACCTGCATCTAGCTTTGATTTAAGTATTAAATCAGGACAGGGTATAACAATCGAAGAGCGTGATCCCAGGGAGATCACCGAATTATTCTTTAAAAAGCCGATTGCCGTCTCAGGCGTAAAGGTTTTTAACCCCGCCTTTGACGTTACCGATCAGGGGCTGATCTCAGCTTTTATTACCGATAAGGGGATTATTAAGCCGCCCTATAAGAAGAATATCCAGAAAACCTTTTCTAAATAGTATGCAGATAAGCAGAATAGGCGAATTCGGATTAATAGAGAGGATAAAAAAACTTACGCGCACAGATTCCTCGGTTATAAAAGGAATAGGTGATGATTGTGCTGTGATTAGAGGGAGCGCTAATAAATATCTGCTCTTTACCTGTGATATGTTGATCGAGGGGGTAGATTTCAGGCCGAAAGACCGGCCTTATCTTATAGGCAGAAAATCATTAGCAGTTTCTTTAAGCGATATTGCTGCCTGCGCAGGCAAACCTGGTCATTGCCTGGTGTCGCTGGGGATTAATAAAAATACCAAGCTAGAGAAAGTAGATGCTATATATAAAGGGATGTTGGATTTAGCCAGAAGATACAAGGTCAATATCGTAGGCGGGGATATCAGCAGGGCAGATAAGCTTACCATTGACGTAAGCATGTTAGGCGAGGTAGAGAAGAAATATCTAATCCTGCGTAGTGGCGCCAGGCCGGGAGATATTGTCTTTGTAAGCGGTAGCCTTGGAGGTTCTATCAGGGGCAGGCATCTTAGCTTTGAGCCGCGCCTTAAAGAAGCCAGGTTCCTGGCAGAAAATTTCAAACCTAGCGCAATGATAGATATCTCTGATGGACTAGCGCAAGACCTGAGGCAGATCTTAAAAGCAAGCGGGGTAGGGGGAGTACTCTATGAGGAATTAATCCCTCTTGCCAGGCAGGCGCGCAGTTTAAGAGAAGCCTTGTATATGGGAGAGGATTTTGAATTGCTTTTTACTTTAAGCCGCAGCCAGGCAAACAGGCTTTTTATGCAAGGCTTGAAACTTTTCCGGCCTATCGGAGAGATAACCAAGGCCAAATCAGGCCTAAAGTTAATAGACAGGGAAAATAGGATCAGGTTCATTAATTCAGGGGGATTCCGGCATTTTTAAATGAAGATCAGCTCCCGCTCAGTCAAAGAGACATTGCATATAGGCAAGGTAATAGCCAGGTCTTTGGATAAGGGCGACATAGTCTGCCTATTCGGAGGCTTAGGTTCAGGCAAGACTGTTTTGACTAAAGGCATAGCCTCTGGCTTAGGGATCAGGAAAGGCGATATTCTAAGCCCTACATTTGTGCTTATGCATCCTTATTTCAAAGCAAGATTACCGTTTTTCCACTTCGACCTTTATAGGCTTTCCAGCCCTAAAGATATACTGGATTTAGGTTATGAAGAATATTTTTATAATGAGGGGATTACCGTGATAGAATGGGCCCAAAGGCTTAAATACCTTCTGCCGAAGGATTTTCTCGGGATAAGATTATATTTGAAGGGAGAACGAGAGAGGTCTTTGGAATTCTTTGCAGCGGGCCAGAGGTGCGGGTACTTATTGGAGAAGATCGGTGAAGATATTAGCCCTTGATACTACCACCAATTATTTAACTCTAGGCCTCGCAGATGAAAAAGGCATCTATGAATATAGTCTGGAGGTAGGCAGGAGGATGTCTCTTGTATTAACCCAGGCCATAGAAAGGGCATTGGACGCCCTGGGATGGGAGATAGGCGATATAAACTATTTCGCCTGCGGGATTGGGCCAGGGTCTTTTACCGGCGTGCGCATGGGCCTGGCTACTATAAAGGGGCTTGCCTGGTCATTGCATAAGCCGGTGATAGGGGTATCTACCCTGGATATCCTGGCGCGTAATGCTAATATAGAAGGGAAAATAATCTTTCCTATTATCGATGCTAAGAGGAGCCTCATCTACTGCAGTGCCTATAGAATAATAAACGGTAGGCAAAAAAGAATCATGCCCTATATGCTTTTGACCGAGCATGAGTTTTTAGGCAAGGCCAGGCCTAATAGTATAATATTAGGGGATGCGCTTGCCTTGTATAAAGAGGGTATCATGATGAATATAAAGGGGGCAGAGGCGTTAGGCAAAGACTACTGGTATCCCCGGCCGGGAAATATTATTTCGCTGGCCAGGGAAAAAATCAGGCAAAAAGATTATAACAATGCCTTAGAGGTCTTGCCTATTTATCTATATCCTAAAGAGTGTCAGGTAAAAAAAGCGCAAAATAAAAAAACAAAAGGTTGATATGAACAAGCATAATAATATCGGATACAGGAAAACCTGGGCGGAGATTAACTTAAAGAATCTGGCCCATAATTTTAGGCAGGTGAAAAGAATTATTGCGCCTTCGGTAAAGGTTATGGCCTGCGTTAAAGCTGATGCCTATGGCCATGGTATCATTGCGGTTGCCAAGAAGCTGGTATCCTGCGGCGTAGACTATCTGGGGGTAGCCTCCATAGACGAGGGGATAAAATTAAGGAATGCCGGGGTTGGAAAGCCGATCTTGATATTAGGCCTTGTGCTAAAAGAAGATATAAGTCCAATAGTTAGATACAAGCTTATTCCCGCATTATGCACTATGGAGTTAGCGCATGCCTTAAACCGTATGGCCTCTAAGATCGGCAAGAAGATAAAGGTGCATGTAAAGGTTGATACCGGGATGGGCAGGATAGGAGTGCTATATAAAGACACCCTGTTTTTTATAAAAAAGCTATCCAAGCTAAAATTCATAGAGATTGAGGGAATGTTTACCCATTTCCCCTCTGCGGATACAGATAGGGCCTTTACCTTAAAACAGATTAGCTTAATCAAGAACTTAAAATTGAAATTAAGCAATCTTGGCATAGAGATACCGCTGGTTCATGCCGCAAACAGCATGGGCCTGATTGGCTATAAAGAGAGCCATTTTAATATGGTAAGGCCAGGCCTTATGATTTATGGGCTTTATCCGAAGCAGGGATTGAAGATTAAATTAAAACCAGTATTAAGCCTCAAAACCAGGGTAGTCTATAGCAAAACCCTTCCCGCCGGTTATGCTATAAGTTATGGACGCACCTATCTTATAAAAAAGAATAGCGTTGTGGTAACCCTGCCCATAGGTTACGGGGACGGATATCCGCGTAACCTTTCCAATCTCGGTCCGGTTTTAATCGGGGGAAGAAGGTTTAAGATAAGCGGCAGGGTATGCATGGATCAGATGATGGTTGATGTAGGAGCTTTTAAAGTTAGGGCTGCTGAGCTGGCATTACTCATCGGCTCGCAAGGCAAACATCGTATCAGCGCAGAAGAATTGGCAAGGCTTTCTGGAACCATCCCCTATGAAATTACCTGCGGCTTAGGCAGCCGCATCCCGCGAGTATACCTACCCTAAAAATTTATTTTATTGTTAAGGAAGGTTATTGATTAAATAGAGGCTGAAGACTAGCCCTAATAGAGGGCTTAAGGAAACAGCAAGCGCAGGGGTGAGCGTTCCGGACCTTCCCAGGGCTATGCTTATCGCATTAAACACATAGTATAAAAAACCCAACATAATAGAAATACCTATTGAAGACAGCCCGCTGGCGCGTTTTTTCATCATCAGCGAGAAGGGTATCCCCAAAAGGATTATGATGATGCTGGCTAGCGGTATGGTAAAGCGCTGGTAAAGTTCTACTTTTAGATTTCTTATTACTGTGGTAGCACCGCTTTTAGAGAGCTTCCAGATATAGGTATTTAACTGGGCGATATCCATTACCTCGGGGCTCTGCCTTTGATTCAGGAAATCACGCGGCGTCTCGGGGATAAGCATTATTTCTTTTTCTTGGTATTGAGGCTCTCCTTTGATCTGCCCGTTTTTATCGAACTCATAAGTAATATTTTGATAGAACCTCCACGAGCCGTCTTCGTAGACGCCTTTATTGGCTACAATCTTTTTGGTAATATTCTGGCGCGCGTCATGCTCCAATATGACAATCCCCTCCATAGTGTTGGTAGCAAAAGAGAACTTGTTCACAAAGAAGAGCCGGTTCCTGAGGCCATACATAGAAAGGTTATTGATGACCTCGTGTTCCCTGCCCTTGATTTTCTTTTCTCCGCTTTCCATCTGTTCCTTGATGCGCTGGTTAAAATATAAAGAAGAGGGGACGAAGCGGTCATTTACCCAGAAGACCAGCATGCTGGTAAGCATTCCGAAGATAATCACGATCTTAGTTATCTGGAATATGCTTAATCCTGATGAGCGCATAGCGATAATTTCATTATCGCGGTTAAGTTTACCGAAGGTATGTAAGACTGCCAGCAGGCAGGCAATGGGAGTTATTTGGACAAAGATAATCGGCAGGTATGATAGATAATATTTCAAGAGGATATCCGGGCTGACCTTCTGTTTTAGTATATCTTCAAGATGGGAGAATACGTCAATGATAATATAAAGGAAGATAAAAATGAGTATGCAGCTCAAGAATATCCCAAATACCATCTTTAATATGTGACGGTCTAATATGCGCATAACCTATAAGTTAGAATAGTGCCTATTGCACCCAGTATCATATTAGGGATCCACATGGCGACCTCGGGGGTTATATAACCTTGCAGGCTTACCGCCTCTGAACCGATAAGCAACAGGTAGTATATGCCTACGATAATAAAGGCAATGCCGAAGTTAATGGATTTTTCTCGCCTGCGCGTTATTATAGCTAGGGGGCAGCCTAGCAGTATAAAGACAAAACAGGAGAAGGCCAGGGAGATCTTTTCGTGTATTTCAGTCAGAAGCGGTATAGGATCGATCCCCTCTCTCTTTAACTTAGCAACCTCTTTATTTAATTCCTTTATAGTCATATCTTTGGGCTTCTTTTCTATATTACCTTTGTTTCGCCCTTCATTTAAGTTTAAATTCATAAAATAAGTCTTGAAATTAAGCTTATAGAAATTGTTAGGGTTTTCCGGGTCAGACTCATCAGATGATCCGTCCATGAGCTTAAGCTTGACCATATTCTTCTCCGGTATAGCGATGAACTCGCCCTTCTTAGCTATGATGGTGCGCGTTGGCTTCCCTTCCCCCTGTGGCTCATATATACGCACATTGCTTAGTTTATTTTCGTCGATGCGATAGATAAAAAGGATATACCTCTGAAAAGAGTTTATAAAAACCCCTGGTTCAAGTGCGGCAGCTGGATTTTTAGAGCCTACCTCTATCAGGGTCTTACGTGAGGCATAGTGCGCGTATGGTATGACCCGGTCATTAAACACTACCAGTACCAGGCTTAGTATTATTCCTAAGACCAATAGCGGCAAGATCAGCTTAAAGATATGTACTCCGCTGGCTTTAATGGTAGTGATTTCATTATCGCTGGATAATCTTCCCAGCGAGAGTAGTACGGCAGTCAGGCTTGAGATAGGCACGATATAGGTCAAGAGGTATGGGATCATAAAGAGAAAAAGCTTGGCCACGTTGTATATATCCACTCCTTTATTTATGACCAGCTCTGCTATTTTGATGAGGTTGCCTAGAAGCATCACAAAGGTAAGCACTGCAAGCGCCAGAAAGAAAGGCCCGATGAACTCCTTTAAGAAATAATCTCTTAAGATCTTCATAGTATTAGTTAGCCAGCGTAGCCACAAAGACAATTCCTGCCCCTGCGGCCTTTAAGGCAGAGGCTGCTTCGGAAGAAGTAGCGCCTGTGGTTAAAACATCATCTATTAAGAGTATATTCTTGCCCCGTATAACCTTGTTATCTTTGACTGAGAAGCTATTCTGGACATTGAGCAGGCGTTCCTGGCCCTCTAAGTCGGTCTGTGTTTTGGTATAACGGTGGCGTATCAGATTATCTTCCAGCATTTTTATTTTGAATTCAGAGGCTATATAAGCAGCTATAATCTGCGCCTGGTTAAATTCTCTCTCCCTCATCCTGGTTTTATGCAGCGGAACGGGGATTATCCATTCTATTATATCCATAGCTATGGAATATTCTTTAATAAAATCAATCAGCAGGCTGCTTAAGGCATAGCCCAGGTAGTCTTTCCTTTTATATTTAAACTCCTGGATCAGCTCTTTGATTACCCCTTCGTAGGCGCAGGGGCTGAAGGCGCGGTCAAAATGTGGCGAATTTCTGATGCAACTGGCGCAGATGTGCTTATCTAGCGCGCCCCCCTGTAGTTGCCTACCACACCTACGGCAGAAGGGAGGAAGGGTCTTTTTAATCCTGGACCAGCAGCCCGGGCAGACAAACCCATCTATAGAACCTGAACTCAATCTCTGCTTGCAGATAAGGCAGAGTTTAGGATAGATAATATTCCGTAACCCTTCCAGGAGCAGGCTGAATTTACCCATCTTTTATTTTTTTTAGCGGATTGTCTGTATTTTATAAAAGCGATGGAAAACACGCCACGGGCAAGCCGCTGCCGATATGCTTATGGCTCGCCCATACAGTGACATCCCCTGAAGCAGTTTCTTCTTTGCATTCCTTCTGCGAAGGCGGATGAATATAGGATATAATAACAATTAAAGCTCTTTTTGTCAACTAAATGAGGTTGTAGCTTAGGGAACGCTTTTCTGTTCTGACTAATAAAGTTGACATATGGAGATTTGAATAGTAAAATGAAGTTCCTCGGGCTAAAGCCCGAGGTTTATCAAATGAAATACTTGAGCGGCCATAACTCATCTGTACTCTGAAGAGCGCAGTTTTTAGGCCGCGAAAGTATAAAAATACCATGGGAAAAGAAGGATTAGCCGAACTAAAGAAAAGATTGCTCTCTTTGCTGGATAAAGAGGCGTTGAAAAGGGGAAGCTTTGTTTTATCTTCCGGAAAGACCAGTAATTACTATCTGGATGGAAGGGTAATCACTCTTACTCCGGAAGGCGCGTATTTAGTAGCTAGTATTATCCTGGACTTTATAAAGGATAAGGATATAGATGCTATCGGTGGCCCTACTTTAGGGGCAGATCCAATAGTGGGCGCCCTGGCTGCCCTAAGCCATATTAACGGCCTACCCATAAAGACATTTATCGTGCGCAAGTCAATAAAAACCCATGGTGCAGCACGTCAGATAGAGGGCCCGGCATTAACAAAAGGCTCTAGGGTAGTCCTAGTAGATGATGTAGCTACTACCGGAGGGGCTCTGATTGAAGCAAGGCAGGCCCTGGAGCGCGAAGGGATTGCCTGCGAAGAGGCGATAGTGATTGTGGATAGGCAGGAAGGCGCAAAAGAAAACCTGGATAAGGCAGGCCTTAAGTTGAGATCCATCTTCACAATAGCAGATTTTGGGCTTTAAAGGTTTCTTAGTGGAAGCAAAAAAGATAATAGTGGTTGGCGCAGGGCCTGCAGGAATGATGGCAGCAATCCGTGCGGCAGGCCTCTCCCAAGAAGTAACTCTTATAGAAAAAAAACCTATCCCGGGCAATAAACTCCTCTTGAGCGGCAAGGGACGCTGCAACCTTACAAATACCTGCGATCTGGATTCTTTCCTAAAAAGATTCTCGCATCACGGAGAGTTCTTACGCGACACCTTCAATAAGTTCTTTGCCTTTGAGCTTATGGATTTCTTTGAAAAAAGGGGCCTTAAACTTAAAGTCGAAAGACAGATGCGCGTATTCCCGCAGTCTGATTCTTCGTCAAGCATACTTGAAGTACTGAAGAAAGAACTGCAAAAAGTTAAAGTCAGTGTATTTTTTAAAACAGCCTTAAGGGATATCTTCATACAGGATAAAAAAATAAAAGGTATAGTCCTCGAAGACGGCAAGACGATACCCGCAGATAGGTTAGTTCTAGCTACGGGAGGAGTATCCTATAGCTTTACCGGCTCAAGCGGAGAGCTCTTCAGGATACTTTCTGGATTAGGCCACAAAATTGTTAAGCCGAGGCCCGGACTTGTGCCCTTAGAGGTCAGAGGGACTGAACCAAAATTGCTGGAAGGCCTGACCTTGCATAATATAAGGCTTGATTTTAGCGCTGCAGATAAAAGTATAACTTCCGAGATAGGAGAATTATTATTTACGGGGTTTGGCGTATCAGGGCCGCTGGTACTTACCCTGAGCGGTAAGGTAGCGGAGTGGTTAAGCGAAAACAAAAAGGTAACCCTCGGGATCGATTTTAAGCCTGCGTTATCCGTAGAGCAGCTGGATGCGCGCTTGTTAAGGGATTTTAAGGCTAATTCAAAGAAGGCGCTCAAGAATACCCTGACAGAACTTTTACCCAGGAAGATGGTAGGTATTTTTATCTCCCGGCTTGGGGTAGCGGCAGATAAAAAGGTAAGTCATATCACGCAGCAAGAGCGCAGGTCTATAGTTTCACTGCTTAAATCATTTCATCTGGATATCACCAGGCCCAGGCCCATTGAAGAAGC
>VGKF01000013.1 GCA_016867175.1 Candidatus Omnitrophota bacterium
AAAAAGAAGATCGATAGTATCGAAAAGTATGTTATCAGCCAGTTAAATAGTATTACCCTAAAAGATTTACTATAATAATATAGAGGTAGGGAGAGTGGCAAAAAGGAAGATCATTAAAATCGAAGAGGCAAAATGCAATGGCTGCGGGTTATGTATCCCCAATTGCCCTGAAGGCGCAATTCAGATTATCGATGGCAAGGCAAGGCTGGTCAGCGACCTTTTCTGCGACGGTCTGGGTGCCTGTCTTGGCCATTGCCCGCAGGGCGCGATAAGCGCTGAAGAACGAGAGGCTGCCCCCTATGATGAGATAAAGGTTATGGAGAATATTGTAAAACAGGGTCATAATGTAATTGCCGCGCACCTTAAGCACCTGCTTGAGCATAATGAGAAAACATACCTCAGCCAGGCTAAAGAGTATTTAAAGAATAAAGGAATAGCGGTTGATATCGAACAGGATAAGCAGACTAAAAACTGTGCCTGTCCAGGCTCAAAAGTAATAGATTTAAAAGTAAATACGCAGGCTCCCAATGCAGCCAGCCCCAAAGAGATAGAGCCCCAGCTAAAGAATTGGCCGATCCAGCTGATGCTAGTGCCAGAGAGCGCCCCTTATTTTAAGGGAGCAGAGCTGCTTATTGCTGCTGATTGCGTGCCTTTTAGCTATCCTTCTTTTCACGAACGCCTCTTAAAAGGAAAGATTCTTCTGGTGGGATGCCCCAAGCTAGACGATGCCGGTTATTACCAACAGAAGTTAACCGGGATCATTAAAAATAACGACTTAAAATCTATCACCTGCGTGCGTATGGAAGTGCCTTGCTGTTTTGGTTTAGTTAAAATTATTCAGGAGGCGCTTAGGCTTTCAGGTAAAGATATAGCGTTTAAAGAGATTATCGTGAGCATAAAAGGAGAGTTATTAAAATGATTAATAAATGCCCTGGCCAGGATAAAAGGAATGTTAAGGCTGAAACTCTTACCTGCTCTGATTGCGGTTACCAGCTTGAGATATTCTCCGATGAGATAGGCCTGCGTTGCCCTAAATGTAAAAATTTAGTCTGCCGTCAGAGGCTGCCTGCTTGCGTTGATTGGTGTAAGTCTGCCAGGGAATGCATGGGAGAGGTCCTGCGCATAGCGCAGGACAAATCAAAGGCTAATCACCAGAGTTAGCCTTTGATTTGGAAAATATAAACAATTACCGGGAGGTTAACCATGTTTTGTTATCAATGTGAACAAACTGCAGGTGGTAGCGGTTGCACAAAGGCAGGGGTATGCGGTAAAGACGCGGATATCCAGAGCCTGCAGGATACGCTGCTTTTTGGCTTAAAGGGTATTGCTGCCTATGCCTTTCATGCCAGGGAATTAGGATTTAAGGATGATCAAGTCGATGCCTTTATGCACCAGGCTTTATTTAAAACCCTTACCAATGTAAGCTTTGACCAGGCTCAATATCTAGAGATGGTTTTAGAGTGCGGCAGAATTAACCTTAAGGTGATGGAGCTTTTAGATAAAGCAAATACCTCAAGGTTTGGCAATCCCCTTCCTGTTGAAGTGCAAAGCGGGACAATTAAGGGGCCTGCTATACTGGTTACCGGCCACGACCTCTTGGACCTTTATGAGCTGCTTAGGCAGAGTGAGGGTAATGGGGTTAATATTTATACCCACGGAGAGATGCTCCCTGCGCATAGTTATCCGAAGCTTAAAGAATTTAAACATTTAGTAGGTAACTACGGAGGCGCCTGGCAGGAGCAGAAAAAGGAATTTAATGATTTTAGCGGAGTGATCCTGGTTACTACTAATTGCGTGCAGATTCCTCCTGCCGGTACTTACCTTGAGCGCCTCTTCACTACCGGTATTGCAGGAGTAGCGGGTGCTGTGCATGTAGAGAGGAAGGATTTCTCTGCGATTATAGAGAAGGCCCTCTCTTTACCTTCCTTACCAGAAGAACCGGGTAAAAAGATTTTGACCGGGTTCCACCATACGGCAATCTTAGGCTTAGCAGATAAGATCGTAACCGCGGTCAAGGCCGGTAAGATAAAGAGGTTCTTTTTAATCGGCGGCTGCGACGGCGCAAAGCCCGGAAGAAATTATTATACTGAATTTGCCGAGGGGGTACCCAAAGACTGTATAATACTGACTTTAGCCTGCGGTAAATACCGTTTTAACAAGCTTGACTTTGGCAGTATTGACGGTATCCCCAGGCTTATAGATATAGGCCAGTGTAATAATGCCTATTCAGCTATACAGGTTGCCCTGGAGCTGGCCAAGGCATTCAATTGCGGGGTGAATGAACTGCCGCTTTCTTTCATACTCTCTTGGTATGAACAGAAGGCAGTAGCCATACTGCTTACTTTATTAGCCCTGGGTATCAAAGGGATGCGCATCGGCCCTACCCCGCCGGCATTTATTACGCCGGGGGTTTTTAAGATATTGCAGGATAATTATGATTTAAAGTTGATTACTACAGCTAAAGAAGATTTGGCGGAGATCCTGCGCATAGCGCAGGACAAATCAGAAGCTAAGCACCAGGGGTAGCTTCTGATTTGGATTTTAAGCTTGCATAGGATAAAACAAACACAAAGCGCCAGAGATCCTGTGCATAGCACAGGACAAAACAAACACAAAGCGCCAGAGATCCCGTGCATAGCACAGGATTAACCAAGGCCTAAGCACCAGGGGTAGGCCTTGGTTAAGGCAGCCTTTGATTTGTTTTAATTGCTGGTATATAATATTAAACATGGAAACGATCAGGGCTAGGTTAATTGAGACCATAGATAGGGCTCCCGGTATAAGGAGTTTTAGGTTTATGCCAGAGAAACGCGTAAATTTCCTGCCGGGCCAGTTTTTAGAGGTAATCTTTGACCTCCAGAACAAAGATTTAAACAAATATCTTTCTTTTTCCTCTTCCCCTTTCAAAGAGTATATAGAATTTACCAAGCGTCTAAGCAGCAGCCTTTTTTCGGAGAAGCTGAAAGGCCTGCAGGTTAATGACGAAGTCTTACTGAAAGCTGCCCTGGGCAGCTGCGTCTTCAAAGAAGAATACAAAAAAATAGCCTTTCTGGTAGGCGGGATAGGGATCACCCCGGTTATCTCTATATTGGATTATATAGCAGAAAAAGGCCTTAAAACCGATGCCTCGCTTTTCTATTCTAATCGTACTGACGAAGATATCGCCTTTAGAAAAGAGCTAGATCTTTTGCAATCACAGAACAACAATATCAAGGTTTTTTACCTGGTTACCGAATGCCAGCCGCGCGATAAAAAATGTTTCTTCGGCCGCATAGATAAAGATTTTTTAACCAGCCAGGCGCAGGATTATAAAGAGCGGGTCTTCTTTATCTTCGGCCCCCCTAAAATGGTCGAGGCAATGCAGGGGATTTGTTTGGATATCGGGTGCAAGAAGGAAAATATCAAGACAGAAAACTTTATCGGTTATTAAAATTAGCAAAGGAGGCTTAAATATGGCGACAGTAAAGGACCTATTGCAGACAGCGGATTACAAAAGCGAAAAACACGTTCCGTTTATTGAGCTGGAGGGTAAGGTTCAGAAAGGAGAGTGGCTATCTGTAAGAGTAAGCGTGGGAAAAGAAATACCACATCCCAATACCACGGAACATCATATTAGCTGGTTTGAGCTTTATTTTCTTCCTCAGGGAGAGAAATTTCCCCAGCAGTTAGCACGTTTTGAGTGCGCAAGCCACGGCGCATCTGTGCAGGGGCCGAACGCCAGCACTATTTATACAGCGCCTGTTTTAACCTGCGCCTTTAAAACAGACAAGCCGGGGGCCCTGCATGCGCTGTCTTTTTGTAATATACACGGGATCTGGGAGAGTTCAAAAGATTTAACCTTAGAATAAGGAGGAGAAATGGACAAGAAACTGGAGAAGGCTTTTAACGAACAGATAAAGAATGAACTTTATTCCGCTTACTTGTATTTAGCTATGGCTGCTTATTGTGAGTCAAAGAATTTAGCAGGGTTTGCTCATTGGCTTAAAGTACAGGCCAAGGAAGAGCAGTCCCATGCTATGAAGCTCTTTGATTTCCTGATTGACCGGGGGGTGCGTGTTGTGCTGCAGGCGATAGCTCAGCCGCCGCTAGATTTTTCTTCTGCTGCGGATGTGTTCGAGAAGACCTTAGAGCATGAAAAGAAGGTAACTGCGTTGATCGATAAGCTTTATATGCTCTCCAGGGAACTTAAGGATAATCCAGCGGCAATATTCCTACAGTGGTTTGTCAGCGAGCAGGTAGAAGAAGAGAAGAACGCCGCGCAGATCTTAGATACCATTAAGGTCATTAAGCCTGATTCAGCTGCCCTGATCATGCTGGATAGGGAGTTAGCTAAGCGCGAAGGTTAGGATCAGGTTTAGGAGGTAATATGCTAGAGAAAGTAACCTTTAAAGGCGCCCCGCTTACTTTGGTAGGCAGGTCTCTGAAAGAGAATACTCCGGCCCCGGATTTTATAGTAGTCTCGCAGGATCTAAAAGAGAAGAGCCTGGCTGACTTTTCCGCTAAAATAAAAATTATTACTTTTTTCCCTTCCCTGGATACCCCTGTCTGCGATCTGCAGGTTAAAGAATTTAATAAAAAGGCCTCAGGCATTTCGCCTGAGGTAGTAATTATCGGGATAAGCAAGGACCTGCCTTTTGCCCAACAGCGCTTCTGCGAGGCCTTTGAGATTAAAAATGTTTCGCTGCTCTCTGATTATAAAACCTCATCCTTCGGGATTAACTACGGGCTGCTCATAAAAGAGCTAAATCTTCTGGCCAGGGGAGCGCTGATCCTGGATAAGAATAATATCTTGCGTTACAGGCAGGTAGTAGGGGAATTAACTGCTGCGCCTGATTATGCGGCGGCACTAGGCGCATTAGAAGCAGTATTAGAGAACCCGGCGCTTCCTATCGTCAATGAGTTGCCCAATAAATGTAAGCCTTGTACAGAGGGTATGCCAAGCTTAGCGCAGGATAAGATAAAGAAACTGCTTGCCCAATACCGCGGCTGGGAGCTGGTAGAAGATAAAAAACTAGTCAAGGAATTTAAATTCAAGGATTTTCTAGAAGCAAAATATTTCCTGGATTTAGTGGCAGTTATCTGCCAGGAGCAGGGGCATCACCCGCATATCAGCCTGGGCTATGCAAAGTTAAAGATTACTCTTACTACCCATGCCGCAGGTGGCCTCACCGATAACGATTTTATTCTGGCCGGGATGATAGACCAGCTGAATAATTAAAATAAGCTTTAAAACTTAGGGAGAGAAATGGAAAAAGTAGAGATTATAAAAGATATATTTTGGGTGGGCGCAGTGGATTGGAATGTGAGGAATTTTCACGGCCACACCTATTCTACTAACAGGGGCACCAGCTATAATGCCTATCTTATCCTGGATAAAAAAATAGCCCTTATAGATACTGTATATGGGCCCTTTGCCCAGGAGATGATTGAAAGGATCAGCCAGATCATCGCTCCTGGAGAGATCGACTATATTATCTCAAACCACGTAGAAACAGACCATTCCGGAGCGCTTCCGGCGATAGCTAAGCTTTGCCCTAAGGCAAAGGTCTTAGGTACCCAGAAATGTAAGGAAGGCCTGCATAAGCATTATTACGCAGACTGGGAATTCTCAGTGGTAAAAACAGGGGATAAATTAGAGCTGGGCAAAAGGACGCTGACTTTCCTGGAAGCGCCGATGCTGCATTGGCCGGATAGTATGTTTACCTATTGCCCAGAGGATCAACTTTTACTACCCAATGACGCCTTTGGCCAGCACTATGCAAGTAGCGGCCGTTTTGATGATGAGGTTGATCAATGCAGCTTGATGCAGGAGGCAGCAAAATACTATGCCAATATCCTCTGGCCCTTAAGCTCGCTTGTCTTAAGAAAGATCGAAGAAGTAGAGAAGGCCAAGATCCCCATAAAGATGATTGCGCCCAGCCACGGGATTATCTGGCGTAAGGACCCAGCAAAGATAATCAATGCCTATGTAAGCTGGGCCAAGAATGAAGTTAAGCCCAAAGTAGTAATTATCTATGAGAGTATGTGGGGCTCAACCGAGAGGATGGCCAAAGCAATAGCCCAAGGTATAATTGATAACGGCCTAGAGGTAAGAATCTTTGACGTGGCGGTTGCCGATCGCACAGAGGCAATAAAAGAGATGCTGGATAGCAAAGGCTATCTTATTGGTTCCTCAACTCATGATAATGGGATGCTTCCTGCTATCGCCGGTTTTATGCAGTTCTTTAAAGGGCTTAAGCCGAAGAACAGATTAGCCTCTGCCTTCGGTTCTTATGGCTGGGCAGGCGGGGCATTGAAGGAGCTGGAGTCAGGACTACGGGAAGCCGGGGTAGAGATAACCCAACCGGGCCTGGCCATCCAATATCTGCCGGATAAAGATGAACTCCAGCGTTGTTATGACTATGGGAAGGATTTTGCTAAGAGGGTAAAAGCATAGAAAGGAGGCAGAGATGGCTAAATATCGCTGTACAGTTTGTGGCTATATCTATGACCCTAACTTGGGGGATGATACTCAAGGAGTCAAGCCAGGTACCTCCTTCGAGAGCCTGCCGGATTCTTGGGTCTGTCCTGAATGCGGAGTAGGAAAAGATATGTTCGAAAAGGCTTAATGAAGAAACTTAGCGATGAAATAATAAGATTCTTCCGGGCTCAGGGCTGCGTGATTGTCTCTACCGTAGATTCCCAGGGCAGGCCGCATAGCGCTTGCAAAGGGATAGTAAAGATAAATCAAAACGGTAAAATCTATCTCCTCGATCTTTATAAGGCCAGGAGCTACCGTAATCTAAAACATAATCAACGCATCAGTATTACTGCCTTAGATGAACATCGCTTTAAAGGATATTGCCTCAAGGGTAAAGCTAGGATTATCGCAACCAATAAGCTTCCTGCTACTGTCAGCGAGGCCTGGGAGGCAAAGATTAACAGCAGGATAACTCAGCGCGTATTAAAAAATCTGCATGAAGAGAAGGGGCATAGCCGTCATCCGGAGGCATTTCTGCCGCAGCCGCAATATCTGATAGCTATGGAGACAGAGGAGATAGTTGACCTCACCCCGCATTATTTAAGAGGAGGAGAATAGCAATGGGCAATATTTTCGCAGGCAGCGAGGTAGTTGAGTTGGGTATTCAGATTGAGAAGAATGGAAAAGATTTTTATGAAGTACTTGCAGCGCAGTCTAAGAATGCAAAGGCCAAAGATAGCTTTGCCTTTTTGGCTAAAGAAGAAGAAAAGCATATTGCAGCCTTTCAGGGTATATTAAAGAAGACCCAAGGGTATGAGCCGCCTCAATCTTATCCTGGAGAATACCTGGCTTATATGAATGCCCTGGCCAGCGAGCATATCTTTACCCAGAAAGATAAAGGCAGGAGCGTTGCCCAGGGGATAAAGACGGATAAAGAGGCTGTGGATATGGCGCTGGGATTCGAAAAGGATTCCATTATTTTTTATGAAGGGATGAAGAAGATGGTCCCTGCCTACGAACAAAAGATAATCGATGAGCTGATCGTCCAGGAACAGGCTCATCTGAGCAAGCTAAGAGAGTTAAAAAATAATCTTTAAGCTAAGGAGGCATAATGGGAAAGAAAGTTACCGTCTACAGTACTACTACTTGTTCTTATTGTATCAGGGCTAAACAATTCCTGAATGAAAATAACATTATTTTCGAGAACTTCGATGTTTCAGCTGATCAAGAGAAGGCCCAAGAGATGATCCAGAAGTCAGGCCAGATGGGCGTGCCGGTATTGGATATAGACGGCCAGATCATCGTAGGTTTTGATAAAGAAGGAATAAAAAAAGCACTGGGGCTATAGAAAGATGTTAGAGCTGATTATTATTGGGGCTGGGCCTGCCGGGATTACTGCCGCAGTATATGCCGCGCGTAAAAGAATGAGCCTTTTAGTTATCAGTAAAGATATCGGTGGACAGGCTGCCTGGAGCGGCGACATAGAGAATTATACCGGGTATCAGTTTATTAGCGGCCCGGAACTTGCGGATAAATTCGCAGAGCACATAGGTAAATACGGAGTCAACCTTAAAGAGCAGGAGGCGGTAGTAGGGCTTAAGAAATCAGGGGATATAATCTTAGTTAAGACAGGTAAGTCTAATTATGAAACAAAGACCGTTATTATTGCCTCTGGTAAAAGAAGCAGGGAGCTGGGTGTCCCGGGAGAAAAAGAGTTTAAGAATAAGGGCCTTACTTATTGCGCTACCTGCGACGGGCCTTTATTCTCCGGAAAACCTGTTGCGGTTATCGGCGGGGGCAACTCCGCCCTTGATGCTGCCTTGCAGCTGGTGAATATAGCAAGCAAGGTATACCTGGTGAATATTACCTCTGCTTTATCCGGGGATGAGATCATGCGCCAGAAGGTAGAGTCTGACCAGAAGGTAGAACTTTTAAATGATACCCAGGTGACTGCTATAACAGGCGATAGATTTGTCAAAGGGATCAAAATAAAAAGAGCCGGCAGGGAGGAGCCTTTGGCTGTAGAGGGTATATTTGTAGAGGTAGGGCTCCTGCCTAACTCTGAATTTGCGACGGATGTAGAAAAGAATAAGTTGCTTGAGATTCAAGTGAATTCCCGCAATGAAACCAATATCCCCGGGGTATTTGCCGCAGGTGATGTTACTGACGTGCCGGAGAAACAGATTATCATTGCCGCAGGCGAGGGCTCAAAGGCTGCGCTCTCCGCTTTCCGGTATCTGGCGCAGCATAAAATCTAACATGTATAAACGGTTTTTAAATTCCCTCCTCTTTATCGCTATTATCATCCTGGGCTGGCAGTATCCGCTGCTGGGTTATTTCATACCTTTTTGTATGCTTGCCGGTATAGCTATCGGCTTATCAGCCGGCCGCAAGTGGTGCGATTGGTATTGCCCAAGGGGAAGTTTTTATGATGCGCTTATGCGTCCGTTAAGCGCCCAGCGCGGCATCCCGGGGTTATTCAAAAATATATATTTTAGGATAGGGGTGCTGTTCTTTTTAATGCTGGTTATGGCTATTAATCTTATCCTGCGTTGGCCAAACCCGTATCATATAGGAAAGTTCTTTGTTTCTCTTTTGACTCTCACCACCGCCGCAGGTATCATACTGGCGATAATCTTTCATCAGCGCAGCTGGTGCTCATTCTGCCCCATAGGCACGGTAATAAACCTAATAAGCAGGGGTAAAGAGAGCCTAAGGATCAATTCAGAGCGTTGTGTAGAATGTAAAATCTGCTTCAAGGCCTGTCCGATGCAGATAAAGCCGTATTTATTTAAAGGTAAGGGGATGGAACCAGTCAAAGAGGCTGATTGCCTGCGTTGCGGCTCCTGTGTAGCTAGCTGCCCGACAAAAGCCCTGACTTTAGAAGGTAAGCAAAAATATACTTGACAAATATTCTTTATAGTGTATACTCTACTATTATGATAGAGATTATAGAGAAGGAGCTATGCGTATAACCTATAAAGGAGATTACGCCCTAAAGACTATATTAGGCCTGGCGCTACATTACGGAAATAGCCCCACAACTATTAATGATTTGGCCAGGCGCGCGGATATCCCCACTAAGTTCCTGGAGCAGATACTGCTGGATTTGAAAAGGGGTGGATTCGTAGAGAGCAGGCGCGGTAAAATAGGCGGCTATCTCCTGGCCCGGGCCCCCTCCCAGATAAAGTTAGGTGAGGTTATCAGGTTTGTAGATGGGCCTGTTGAGCCTATAGCCTGCGCAGGGAAGAAATACTCAGGCTGTAATGATGTATATAAGTGCGTTTTTAGAAAGATATGGCAGGACGTATCTTTGGCTACTTCCAAGATAATAGATAATATAACCTTTGAAGAACTGGCCAAGAATATAAAAGATAAAGGCCCTGTTTATACATACCAGATTTAATTTTGCGAGGATAAGATATGGCCCGTATTGCCGAAGATATTACTAAATTGATTGGAAATACTCCTTTAGTGAGGCTAAGCAGGATTAATAAGGGAAGTTCTGCCGTTATCTTAGCTAAATTAGAATCCTTTAATCCCTGCAGTTCTATTAAAGACAGGATCGGCTTGAGTATGCTGGAGGCTGCTGAGAAAGAGGGTAAGATAAATAAAGATACCATAATCCTTGAGCCTACCTCCGGGAATACCGGGATTGCCCTGGCATTTGTCTCGGCGGTAAAAGGATATAAATTGGTCTTGACTATGCCTGAGACGATGAGCGTAGAGCGCAGGCAGCTGCTTTTAGCCTTAGGCGCTCAGATTATTTTAACCCCCGGACCGGAGGGGATGTCAGGCGCTGTGAGAAAAGCAGAGGAGCTGGCCAAGTCTGACAGGCGTTATTTTATCCCGCAGCAATTTAATAGTCCGGCTAATCCAGAGGTCCACCGTAAGACTACAGCCCAGGAGATCTGGAGGGATACGGAGGGTGAGGTCGATATTTTAGTGGCAGGGGTAGGCACAGGAGGCACGATTACCGGGATAGCAGAGGCGCTTAAGAAAGAGAAGCCTGATTTCAAGGCTATTGCAGTTGAGCCGGCTGATTCTGCGGTCCTTTCCGGCGGAAGCGCTGGCCCGCATAAGATCCAGGGGATAGGCGCAGGTTTTATCCCGCAGATTCTTAATACCAAGATTATAGATGAGATTATAAAAGTCTCAAATCAGGATGCATTTCAGACTTCTCGCAGGCTTGCCAGGGAAGAAGGCATATTAGCCGGGATATCCTCCGGAGCTGCGCTCTTTGCCGCCCTTGTTGTTGCTAAGCGGCCAGAGAATAAAGGCAAGACTATTGTGGTAATCTTACCTGATAGCGCAGAAAAGTATTTAAGCACGGATTTATTTAAGGAAGGGGAATAGGAGATGGCGGAGAAAGACTGGCAGAAGCATGCAATAGTCTTAAAGGAGCTGCTGGGATTAGAGTATAGCCCGGTAGCAGTTAGTTGCGTAAAAGGGGCGGCGTCTCTTCCTTTAGATAGGAA
>VGKF01000014.1 GCA_016867175.1 Candidatus Omnitrophota bacterium
CGCATCGGTTTTGGCAGCCAGCAGCATTATACAACATGGGCGGTTACTTATGAGTATGCCGTACTTATAAATTTATTTTTAAAAGAACTGGGATTAGCTGGCCCAGAGAATATATTGCTGGGGCTAGGTGAGGGTAACGGCATGTTTATCGGGATGATTTCAAGGGCTGCTGGCTTCAGGGGCAGTATTTTTACTCAGGATATGAGCCCCATGTTATTGAAGATGCAGCGTGAGGCAGGAGCAAGGAAGGCTGTGTTAGGTAGCGTAACAGAAGGCATAAATTTTGAAACTGGTTTTGCCGCTATTGAGCATGCCCACGAGCTTTTTGATGCTATACCCTGCAGATTGTTTGTTCTTGTCCAAGACAAAGATGGCAGATTGTTTATCCGCGCAGAGTGGTTTGTAGATGAACGGGGAGAGCCGGTTATGGAGCCGGTTTCTGCAAAAGACGATTTTATGCTTACCTATGAGGATTATTTAAATTGCCAGGTTCCGGAGCTGTCGGTTGATTTTCCTTTGAACGTGGCAGTAGCAGATTACAGGATATTGCTACAGGAGATGCATAGGGTTCTTAGCAGCGAAGGTATCGCCATATTAGTGGATTATGGTTACAGCGGAGTCCTGCAGTATCTTGCTAGCGGAGAGAAGGCTTATAAAGTTATGCCCTACTCCATTATGCATAGCCAGCAATCAGATTGGCAGGATGTCTTGAAGTATCCCGGTACGGTAGACCTTACCTATATGGTTGATTTTGGTTTTGTCAGGCACCTTGCGGAAAGATCAGGGTTGTCGGTAGAGAGTTTTGAAACGCTGCCTCATTTCGCAAAAGAGATATTACAGCGCAATGGCTATCTGCTTGAGGATGGCAGCGTGCCTGTAGCATATCGGGACATCACCGCTAGCGAAGAATATCCATTTAAGGTTATGGTCTTGGCCAATCAGAAAGGACGCTTAGAAGAAAAAGGTAAGCCGCTTAGTCAGGTAGTAAGGTTTATAGAAGATATGCCTAGATTCCTGCAGGCCCTGGAAGAAGTCTATGGCTGGGAGGGGATAGATTGTTCTTATGGAGTAGCGGTTTTCTCTCTCTTGCTGCACGATAAATTCAAGGAACTGGGATATGAAGTACCTATCTCCTCCGAGGGGCCGTATAGAATCCAGTTTATTAATATAGAGGTAAGTTCATATAGCGCGGCTATCTGGCCGCATTATGCGCTGGTTGTCTATTGGGCTGGGAACCCGGTACTTTATATTGACCCTACCTTCTCCCGTTTCTTCGGCACAGGTAAGCGCAGCTACGAGATATTGGTTGCCCCTATTCAGAGCGTGGAGAAGCAAGAGTTGCAGCGCGTCTTTGATGAGCGCGGGATAGAGGCAACGATTTATCAGGTCAATATCGGCCAGGCCTGGCAACCCGCAGGTTTTAATACTGTGCAAATGCAAGAGCTGGTATCTAGGGATTTAAAGATGTCACAGGTTCTAGGAATAATGAAGTTCGGTAAATAATTTGTTTTTTAACCAAAAAGCCGCGGGGAAAGGAAAGGAGTAATGCAAGACAGGAGGATTTTTGAAAGGATCGCTGCCAGTTTTCCGATGAAGTACTGGGATATCCAGGCTAACCGCATAGGCGAGGCAAGGATTGCGGATGTCAGCGCAAACGGAGTGGGTTTTACCAGTAGCGAAAGGCTGGCACCCGGAGTAAAATTAGGGATGTGGTTGGAGATACCCGATAAAAAGGAGCATCTCTATACGCAGGGCGCAGTAGCCTGGTCCAGGCCTATGGCTGGTGATACTTACCGCATCGGCGTGGAATTGGTCAAGCCGGAACTAATGGGAGTAGGTAGGGTCTTGCGCTTAAGTAGAAACTTTGCATAAGTTTTTATTAACTAAAAACTAGCATGCTAAGGAGGTGGTAGGATGTAAAATTATTGTGGTAAAAGAGGTAATTTTGTAATACAATAAACAATTGAGGGAAGCCACGGAGAAAGGTAGTTAAGATGGAGGATAACAGAGTTTTTGAGCGCATAAACGCACGCTTTCCCTTGAGATTCCTGGACCCGGTAAGCGGCCGGGAAGGAGAAGCGCAGACAGTGGATATCAGCGCCAATGGATTAGGGATGGTTACGCATGAGAGCCTAGAGCCGCATACTCCCGTGGAGATGTGGATGCGTATCCCTGATCAGCACGAGCCTCTTTACACCAGGGGCGAGATAGTCTGGTCCAACTCGCTTGCAGACCCCCGGCAGAAACGCCTGGGAGTGCGTCTGGAAAAGGCTGAACTGATGGGTCTGGCGCGCGTGTTATGGCTTAAAAAGAAAAACTAAGCTTATTAGGAAATAGAAAATCCTTTAAGAGCTATTTATGGAGCCCTGTCTTCCTATATTATAGGAGACTGGAGAAGACAGGTCTTACTATAAAGAGGTATAATGTCAATTCGAGTTAGGCAATCTTGGAGAAGCCTAGGTTTATTCCTTGTCTCTTTAACCTTGGTCTTTATCGCTTATGGTTGTTCTCCCTCTAGTAAGAAGGCTAAGACGACCATTAGTGTATGGCACTGGATGACGGATAGAGATTCTGTATTCCAGGAATTAGCTAAGAGATATGAGGGGTTAACCGGAACAAGGGTTAGTTTCGAGCTTTATGCGCCTTCTGATACCTATTCGCAGAAGGTACGCGCAGCAGCCCAGGGAGCTAACCTTCCGGATCTCTTCGGCATACTAGGCGAAAAAAGAGATTTCTCCTCTTTTATAAAGGCCGGCTATATCTTAGAGCTCACTCCTTATATGGAAAGAGAGGAGTTCAAGTGGAAAAAGAGTTTATTCGCCAAGGCCTTAGGCGTAAACGAATTCACCGAAGGCAATAGCTATGGAATAAAACCGGGTATCTATGGAGTACCTATAGATATCATAACTATACAGATGCTTTATAATAAGGATCTGTTCAAGCAGCTTGGGCTTAATCCCGATAAACCACCCCTTACCTTTGCCGAATTTCTGAAGATAGGCGAAAAGATTAAAGCAGCCGGGCTCCAGGGCCTGGTCTCTGGCTGGGGCGAGATCTGGATGATAGACTGCCTGGCTAATAATTATGCCTTTAATATTATGGGTAAGGATAAGGTATTGGCTACCATTAAAGGAGAAGTCCCTTATACTGACCCTGATTGGGTTAAGGTTTTAAGTCTTTTTAAAGAGATGCGTGATTCAGGGGTGTTGGCCTCTGGGCTTGTAACTATGGTGAATAAAAACGCCGAGCAGCTCTTCGCCAATAATAAGGCAGCCTTTGCCTTTAACGGCTCCTGGTGTGTTAACGTATATAAAGGAATGAATCCCGGGCTTGCCTACGCAGTTATGCTTCCTCCAGCAGCCTCTCGGGATTACCCTATGAGTATTTGGGGAGGGGCAGGCTCATCCTTTCTGGTAAACGCGCGCTCTAAAAATAAAGAAGCTGCAGTTGAGTTTTTAAAATGGCTTACTTCGCGCGACCAGCAGGCCTATCTTTCAGAAGCCACCATGAACCTGCCGGCTAATAAAGAGTGTTTAAATAAACTCCCCAAGATCTTGAGTCAATTTGCCCAAGCTATGGAGCTTTCCACCCACCCTAATACCTGGGATATCTCTGAGTCCCCGCAGGTAATAGAGGCTTTTGACAAGGGTATACAATCGATTATTATCGGAGAAAAGACTCCGCAGCAGATCGCGCAAGAAGTTCAAAGAATTAAAGAACGCCAGTTATCCAGCCTCGATCATGAAATTAAAATCCGCCCTGGAAAATTATATTTTTATCCTTCCGGCAACGCTCATCTTTGTTATTTTTTATCTTATACCTTTTATCTGGGTATTCCGCCTCGGCCTTTACGAATGGGACGGGATACTGCCTACTAAGGTTTTTGTAGGGTTAGGCAATTTTAAAGAGATATTTCTTGAGGATAAGATCTGGTGGCAGTCCATGCGGCAGGCAGGCTATATTACTTTTATTGCCCTCACCCTTCAAAATGCCCTGGCCTTTCTACTCGCCTGGGCCTGCGATAGAGAGATAAAGCTAAAAAACTTTTATCGACTCATCTTTTTTATCCCGCCGGTATTATCCGAGGTAGTGGTAGGCCTGGTCTGGCAGTGGATACTGGATGGGCATTACGGTCTTTTAAACAGCTGGCTTATAAATTTAGGTTTTCCGCAGCTGGTCAGGAATTGGCTTTCTGATCCGGCTACCGCCCTGAATACCATAGCTATTGTGCATTCCTGGAAGGGTTTTGGTTGGGGCTTTTTGATTTTTCTGGCCGGATTACAGATTATCCCGCGCGAACTTTATGAAGCAGCGCGCGTGGACGGCGCAAATGCCTGGTCTTGTTTTAAGAGGGTAACTGTACCTCTTATGATACCGGTAGCAGTGTTGGTTGCAATACTGACCATACTGGGGAGCATGCAGGCCTTCGTTTTGATTATTGCCATGACCGACGGAGGCCCGGCATACCATACGCAGGTTCCGGTATTAAGAATTTTAGCTGCCATGCGCGGCTCATCGCGTTTTGGTTATGCCTGCGCCCAGGGGATTAGTTTTGGTTTAATACTGGTAGTGATTTCTTTTATCCAGTACCGCTTTTCCCGTCGCACGCGCGATATCACTTAAGTAAGGAGAATAGATGAAAGCAGCAGGATATTATAAGGTTAAAAGAATCATAATAAATACGCTGATCCATCTTTTCTTAATTACCATTGCCTTAAGCTGTATATTCCCTCTTTCCTGGATGATCTCATCAAGCCTCAAGACCCAGGAGACCGTTTTCAAGGATATGTCGCTAGTCCCCAAGGAATTGCATTTTGAGAATTATATCCTCGCCTGGAAAGAGGGCGGCTTTGGCCGCTATTTTTTAAATAGCATCTTCTATACTCTTTCGGTGGTAATCGGGATAATTATCGTGGCCTCAATGGCTGCCTATGCCTTTTCGCGGCTGCGCTTTCCCGGAAGAAACCTTCTCTTTTTTATGTTTATGGCAGCGATGATGATTCCTATCCCCGGGAGTTTCGTAGCGCTATATGTCCTCTTAAATAAATTACACTTAAGGAATACTCCCTTTGGCTATATCTTATGCATGATAAACGTGGGGTTATCCATGAGCATATTCCTTTTAAAGACTTTTTTTGACAAATTGCCCCGGGAATTGGAAGATGCTGCCAGGATTGACGGGTGTTCTAAATTCGGGATCTGGTGGCAGATAGCTCTTCCCTTGTCACGGCCGGTATTAGCGGTAGTGGTGGTCTTTAACGCCCTTAATGTCTGGAATGAATACGTGCTGGCACTGATAATATTTGATAATAAAAACCTGATGCCCCTTCAGCGGGCGTTGATGATGTTTCAGGGAGAATTCATGACTAATTATCCGCTTTTGATGGCGGGCTTGACTATAACTGCTTTGCCTATAATCATAGTATACCTGTTTATGCAGAAGTATATTGTTAAAGGAGCAACTTCCGGGGCGTTATTCGGCTAAAATAATATTGCTTAGGCTATATATATTTGTTATAATGCAGCCTTCGTTGTTGTTAACGTAACTAAAAAGACAGGAGGATTATCCGTGGGGCAAGCAGCCGGACAGCCAAAACACTACGCGACAGCCAAAGAAGACCGCGTCTCTACTTTTCAAAAAATTATATACAGCTTGGGGGCTTTTGCCAATACTTCCCAGGCTGCTTTTATCGGGCAGATGGTTATTGTTTTGAACCTGGGGTTAGGCGTAAGCCCCGTTTTAGTTGGCCTGGTAGGCGCTATCCCCCGCATCGTAGATGCCATATCAGATCCTGTAACGGGATACTTTTCTGACAACCTGCGCACCCGCTGGGGCCGCCGTAAACCGGTCATATTTTTTGGCGCGGTTATGGGGGGGCTTTTCTACGCATTGATGTTCCAACTCTATAAGGGGCATAGCGAACTCTATTATTTCTGGTATTTCCTGATATTCCAGGTTCTTTATTTTATCGGATTCACCTGTTTTTCCATACCCTGGATAGCGCTTGGTTATGAAATGACCCCTGATTATCATGAGCGCACCCGTTTGCAGGCGGCAAGTAATTTTGCAGGGCAGATCCCCTGGCTTATCGCCCCCTGGTGCTGGGCTATTATGCATAACCAGAAGTGGTTCCCGGATATCGTGGTAGGCGGCAGGACCCTGTCCATCATCATAGGTTCCACTATCCTCGGGTTCGGCATACTACCTGCCCTCTTCAATAAGGAATATTTTCACACCCTTCCCAAGCCTAATATTAAGGGGGGGCTGGCTGTTGTAAAAAATTTCTTTAGCGGGGTGTTCATCACCCTTAAATTCAAACCGTTTCTAAAGCTTTGCCTGGCCACCCTGCTTATCTTCGGCGGGTTTATGTGCGCGTCAGCTTTTACCATCTATGTTGTTTTCTTCTATGTCTTTAAAAATGCCCCTCTGCTTGACCAGGCCTATGCGAACGGAGGCCGGTTGCTCGGTTTTTATGGGACATTCAGCGCTATCTGCACGCTGGGCGTCATCTCTTTGACCTCATGGCTATCCAGAAAACTCGGGAAAAGAAACACATTTTTTATTACTATACCTCTTTCAATCTTGGGTTATGCCTTGAAATGGATAGGGTATAATCCCGATCATCCCTATTTACTTTTTATCGCAGCCCCTTTTATCACCTTCGGCCTGGGGTCGCTTTTTACGCTGATGAGCTCTATGGTTGCCGATGTTTGCGACGTTGACGAACTAAAAACCGATACCCGGCGCGAAGGGATGTTTAGCGCCGTCTACTGGTGGATGGTCAAGCTCGGGGTAGCCTTGGCATCGTTTATCTCCGGGATACTCATCAACGCAACCGGTTTCCGGCAAGAGCTGGGCCTGGCACAGGCACCCAGCGCTTTATTCTGGATGAGGATTTATGATGTGGGGATTCCTATTCTCACCTCTTTAATTGCCTTGTTCATTATTATGACTTTTGACATTTCCGAAACTAAGGCGCATGAAGTCCGCATTCAGGTAGAGAGGCGTAGAGGTGAAAGACGAAGCGAAGAAAGGCGGATGGAAGAAGAAAGGCGTAGAGGCGAAAGACGGGAATAAGGATAGATGTTAAAGAAATTAGCAAATTTAATTTTTGCTTTTGCGTTTTGCCTGTTGGCGCTTAGCGGATTAGATGCAGGAGAAGGCAGCCCCGCTTCAGCAGAGCTCATTGCCAAGGCCTGGGAGGCGCACGGGAAAAAAGATATAGAAGCGACCTGGCGCTACAGCGAAGAGTGCATTAGCTTATATAAAGAAGAAGCAGCCAGGCAGCAGGCAGCGCTGGTAGCCTTACCGAAAAATAAAGACGAGATTCAAAAGGTGCAGGCCCTAAACGACGTAGCCACAGCTTATTTTATCCAGGCAGAGAGCCTGATGCGCCAGGGAAAATTAGAAGACTCAAAGAAGATATTCCAATTCATCATTGATAAATACCCTTATGCCCAGGCCTGGGACCAGTTCGGTTGGTTCTGGCAGATAGCTGAGGCCTCCCAAAAGAGTATAAAAAAGATGGAGACCGGCTCAACTGAGCTGGAAGAAGCGCAAAAGGTCTTTGCCCCTTCTACCACCATAACACTCTTTGACCCCGGTCGAGAAGAATTCGTGGACTATAAAAAGTATGGCGAGTTTAAGAATATCGGTACAAAGGATTATCAGTATCTGATCAAGGACCAGCGCGCTTTAAGCCAGGCAGTAGGGGAAGGCATATACCCTAATACCTCTTCTTTAAAGGCTGACCCCGCGTATAAAAAGGCTTTAGAAGAAAAGAGGTTTGGCTTTACGCGGCCCGATGAAGAGTGGGACTTGGTGCATTCCCCTGACCTGGAGGCTGCTTTTTTCAAATGGGCTACAGCCCCTCAGCCGCAGGGGTTAAAATTATTTTACCAGGGCCTTATATTAGAGAAGGCAGGCTTGATTAAGCATGCCCTGAAATGTTATTATGCTATTGTTGTGCATTTCCCCGGTAGTTACGGCATCACCTATTTTAGAACCCCCTGGTATGTGGGCCAGGCAGCGATCTCAAAGATAAACTTTCTTTTACGCAGGCATCCGGAGTTCGGGTATAAACTCGCTGACGCGGATATACGCATTATAAACGGATTTGACAACGATATCGCAAACGATATTGTTATCACTAATCCCGGGAAATGGGTTAAGATAGACCTCGCTCAGCGGCCGGTCAAGCCAGGCCGTAGTTCTTTAAAAATAAGACAGAGCCGCGGAGAGGGAAAGGTGCGTCTGGTGCAATATGAAAACCAGGACTGGCAGCTGCTCGTAGATGAGAAGCCCTATATAGTGCGCGGCATTACTTATTTACCTACAAAAGTAGGACAATCTCCGCACGAAGGCACCCTGGGCAATTGGATGACCGAAGACTCTGACAATAATGGCAAGATAGACGGGCCCTTCGACAGTTTTATAGATAAGAATCAGAATAACCTGCAGAATAGCGATGAGCCGGCAGTAGGAGATTTTAAGCTGATGCAGGAGATGGGGGTCAATACCCTAAGGATTTATCACCACCCTAATAAAGTAAATAAAGAGCTGCTGCGAGAATTATATAAAAATTACGGAATTAGTGTTATAATGGGAGATTATTTAGGAGTCTATGCTCAAGGCTCAGGCGCTTCCTGGAATCCCGGGACAGACTATAATAATCCGGAACAGAAAAGAAACATGCTTGAATCAGTGGCTAATATGGTCCTGGAATTCAAGGATGAGCCCTATATTTTATTCTGGCTTTTAGGGAATGAGAATGTTTACGGCGTAGCCTGTAATGCCAAGTCGGAGCCGGAGGCCTTCTTTAAATTCGTAGATGAAGCTGCTCTTTTAATCAAGGCGCTTGACCCTAATCATCCGGTAGCCATCTGTAACGGAGATGTCTTCTATCTTGATAAATTCGGTAAAAACGCTCCTAATGTAGATATATTTGGCGCTAATGCTTATCGCGGGGATTATGGTTTTGGATTCCTCTGGAAACAAGTTAAAGATGAAACTAACAGGCCGGCCTTTATCACGGAGTTTGGCTGCTCTGCATATTATGAAGGTAAAGGGCAAGAGGAGGGAGAATTTGCCCAGGCCCAATATCACCGCGGATGCTGGGAGGACATAGAGAGCAATATGGCCTTTGGCGACGGATCGGGGAACGCCCTGGGAGGAGTAGTCTTTGAGTGGCTGGATGAGTGGTGGAAGGGTTATGAGCCTTCGATACACGATAAAAAAGGCCTCTGGATAGGCCCCTTTCCGGACGGTACTATGCATGAAGAATGGCTTGGCCTTTGCGGCCAGGGAGATGGCAAGTCCAGTCCCTTTTTAAGGCACCTGCGGAAGGCTTATTTTATGTATCAGGAGAAGTGGAGATAAACCAAAAGGAGGTTTGCTGATGAAAAAGTTGTTAGTATTTTTACTTGCCATAGTTTTACTGATTCCGCTTTATAGCTATGCACAGGAGGCAGCGCCTGCAACGGCTAATAAAAGCTTCGTGGTTTATACCGAGAAGCGCGCTCCGGAGAATCACTACATACCTTCAGGCTGGATGGGCGATGTAGGAGATATAAAAATGAATGACCAGGCTATGGATAACCCGCATTCCGGTACAACCTGTATTCAGTTTACCTATAGCGCTAAGAAAACGCAAGGGTTAGGTTGGGCAGGTGCATACTGGCAGAATCCGGCGAATAACTGGGGTACTAAAAAAGGCGGATTTGATCTTACCGGAATGACTAAGCTTACCTTTTGGGCCAGGGGCGCTAAGGGCGGCGAAGTAATCCAGAAGTTTAACGTAGGCGGAATCAAGGGCACTTATCCGGACACTGCTGTGGTAGAGTTAGGACCGATTGAGCTTACCGACAGCTGGAAGGAATACACTATCAACCTGGTAGGCAAAGACCTTTCCTATATCAGCGGAGGTTTCGGGTGGGTCGCTACTTCTGATTCCAATCCTCAGGGGGCTACCTTCTTTCTAGACGATATAAAATTCGAGGCAGACCCCAATATGAAGCCTTTAGGCAAGCAGACGCAGAAGATGCCTTTTTATGTTTATGCTGATAGAGGCTCGATGAGTAACCATTTTATAGCCTCAGGCTGGATGGGAGATTACGGCGATGTAAAGTTTGATGGCTCAAACAGCGAAAATCCTTATTTAGGGGATACTTGTATTAAGTTTACCTATACTGCCAAAGGCGCGCAGGGAGCGCGCTGGGCAGGGATATACTGGCAGAATCCCGCTAACAACTGGGCTACTGTTGATGCCGGGTTTGATCTTTCAAAGGCCACCAAGCTCACTTTCTGGGCCAGGGGCGCTAAGGGCGGAGAGCGCATTGAAGAGTTTAAGATGGGCGGTATAATGGGAGAATTTTCTGATTCTGATAGCGCAGGCATCGGCCCG
>VGKF01000015.1 GCA_016867175.1 Candidatus Omnitrophota bacterium
AGCAGGAGTATAGTATATATCGGTAAAAGATACGGCGCTACCTTTACAAGAGGAGTGAAAAAACGAAAGATCGCTTCCAATATCTTCTGGCCTCTGACGTAGATTATTGCCGGCTCATAAACAAAGAGGTAGATAATAAGGAAGCTAATAACCCCGCTAAAAAAATAAGTAGCGAGAGCCTTATCCAATGCCAGGCCTTCATTAAGAAATGCCCTGGTCGCTGAATAAACAAAGGGCAACAAACATACCCCTAAGGCCAGCTTGATAATGCCAAAGGAACAATTATACAGGCCGCTGAGTTTTGACTTTATAGCGCCTGTTGATCCCGCTTTAGGGAATTCTTTCTCTTCCATCAGATCCTTTCGCTACGCTCAAGGATTGACGGTAATCGTACGTAAACCGTCAAAATAAGGCCTCAATGCTTCGGGTATCAAAACTGTCCCGTCCTTCTGTTGGTAATTCTCGAGTATCGCGATGACCGTGCGCGCCAGGGCTACGCCTGAGCCGTTTAAGGTATGTAGAAAATCAAGTTTTTTAGTATCCTCTTTTTTAAATTTTATATTAGCGCGCCTAGCCTGAAAGCTTTCAAAGTTACTGCAGCTTGAAACCTCAAGCCACTTATCTATGCCGCAAGCATAGGCCTCCAGGTCATAACATTTGCTGGCAGCAAAACTTAAATCCTGCGTAGACAGCATTACTACCCTGTATGGTATGCCTAAAGCCTGCAATACATCCTCTGCGTCATGAACAAGCTTTTCAAGCTCATCATAAGAGTTCTCCGGTTTGACAAACTTCACCATCTCTACCTTGTCAAACTGATGCACGCGGATCAAACCCTTAGTATCCTTGCCGTAAGAGCCGGCCTCCCTGCGGAAACAGGCAGTGTAAGCGGTATAATAAATCGGTAGCTTACCCTCCTCTAATACTTCATCGCGGAAGATATTAGTTACCGGCACTTCTGCCGTAGGTATAAGAAAGAGGTCATCGTCTTTTAGCCTGTACATATCCTCTTCCAGCTTAGGAAGCTGGCCTGTGCCGGTCATAGAGGCGCGGTTAACCAAAAACGGCGGGAATATTTCGGTGTAACCATGCTTTTTTGTATGCAAGTCCAGCATGAAATTAATCAAGGCGCGCTCTAATTTTGCCCCCCATCCTTTATAAAGGATGAAGTTTGAGCCGGTGATCTTGGTAGCCCGGGGAAAATCTATGATATCCAGGTGCTGGCTTAATTCAATGTGGGTTACGGGTTTAAAGTCAAGCTTAGGTGGCTCACCCCAGCTGCGCACCACTTTATTATTTGAGGCCTCCCCTATAGGAACCGAAAGATGAGGGATATTAGGAATAGTCAAAATCTTCTGCTCCAGTTCTTTCTCTATAAGGCTAAGTTTATCTTCCAACTCACCGGTTTTCTCTGAGATCGCTTTCATGGAGAAAATTTTTTCTTTTGCATCCTTCTTGGCCTTAAGCAAAGCGCCGATCTGGTCATTTGCCTTATTCTGCTCTGAGCGCAGGCCCTCAACCTCAGAAAGATAATTACGCCGCTCTTGATCCAGACGCATAATATTATCTAAGTCAAGCTTTAGATTACGGTCCTTGAGCGCCTTTTTTACTAAATCCTGATTTTCGCGGATAAACCTTAAATCAAGCATTGGGCTCCTGGGTTTGCGGGTTATCCCTGACGCTCTTTATCCCCAAAACCAGATAAATACCAAAAAGCAAAAGATGAAGCAGCCAGGGAAGGGGAATCTTGGTGCCTATCAGCATGATTACGAGCGATACTGCTGTTGCGGGAGTGAGCGCATAGAAACAGATATTCAACAATTTAGCGTAAGTCAAACCGGCTTTAAATATCTTATTGACGATCAGTGCGAAGACGGCAAAGGCCAAGGCAAAAATGATCTTGGCGTTCAGGTAATAAATGAAGAGCCATATTAACAGGCCGGAAAAGACACCTGCATAGATAAGCTTAAACCAGGGCTTAAGCAGCCCTAAACTCAAGGAAAAACTTTTCTTTCCGCTTGCTACTTCGGCAATGATGCCTTTGGCGGTATCCCCCTGGCGGATAAGGAATGACTGCACTTTAGATAAGTCGTATTCTTTAAGTTCGGACTCAACATCTGATTTCCTAGTCTTGACTATTACTTTGTTTTTGGTAACCAGAATGCCGTTTTTATATTCTTCCAAAGACTTGACCTTGGCCGTGGTATCCAGGATAAACACGAAATCACCCCGCTTATACGTAAACGGCTGTTGGGTTTGCGAAGAAACCAGGCCGTTCTCTATCTTAACTTCGCTTAGGCCTTTAGGCCATATCTCGTTGATATTAGCAGATACCCAGACTTTAGCCTGCGTAACAAAGCCTTTGAATTTAAAGGTGTATTTTGCAGAAAGCAGCAGCGAAAGCACAAAGCTTAACAATAAAAGATATACAAAGCTGCGTCCGAACGATTGGTTTACGATGCGCGGATATAAACTTAGATCAAAACTCCTGATTAAACTTAGCCAATGGCCTGTTTTTTCGTCGGACATTCTTCTCTCCTGCTAACCTTTAATTACCCCTAACGGTCGTCCCGCGCTCCGCTGGGACTCCCTGCTAACCTTTAATTACTCCTAACGGTCGCATCCTGCAGACGCGCTTTGAGATCCCCGCATTATGCACTACGTCCACCACTTCATTCACATCTTTATAAACCTGCGGCGCCTCTTCTACTAATGTATCGCGGCCGGAAGCTTTTACTATTATACCCTTTGATTTCAAATCTTTCAATAAAGCATTTGCATCTATTGAGCGAGTAGCCGCAGTGCGCGATTTAAGCCTGCCTGCGCCATGGCAGGTGGAGAAGAAGGTCTCGGATGATTTTTCAGTACCTACCAAAAGATATGAATTCCTGCCCATATCTCCGGGGATGATCACCGGCTGTCCGGTCTCTTTATACATATGGGGCAGCGCAGCATGCCCGGCCGGTACAGCGCGCGTGGCGCCTTTTCTGTGCACGCAGAGTTTCTTCTCCTGGCCGCCTACATTATGTTTCTCTATCTTTGCGATATTATGCGCTACATCGTAAACAAGATACATCCCCAACTTCTCCCAGGGCTGGGATAACACCCTCTCAAAGGCCTTGCGCGTAAGATGCATCAGGCACTGCCGGTTTGCCCAGGCATAATTAGCCGCGCATTTCATTGCTGCCAGATAAGATTCTCCTTCGGGAGATTTTACCGGAGCGCAGGCCAGCTGCCTGTCCGGCAGATTGATTTTATATTTTTCCAGGCAGCGCACCATGCTCCTTACATATTCATCGCAAATCTGATAACCCAAGCCCCGGGAGCCGGAATGTATCATTACGGTTATCTGCCCCAGCTCCAGGCCAAAGCTATCAGAGAGCCTGCTATCGTAAAGCTGATCAATAACCTGGATCTCAAGAAAATGGTTCCCTGAGCCCAAGGTTCCTGATTGGGCCTTTCCTCTTTCGTATGCCCTATCTGATACTGCCTTGGGGTCTGCCCCCTCTATAGCCCCATATTCTTCAGTACATTCCAGGTCCTCCCGGATGCCAAATCCCTTTTCTACTGCCCATTTGGCACCCTTTACCAGAATCTCTCTCTCCTCCTTTGCGCTTACTCTTATATCTCCCTTAGAGCCAACTCCGGAAGGCACATCTGAAAATAAGGCATAGACTAAATCTTCAATCTTATCCTTTATTTGTTCATACTGAAGCCCGGTCTTTAAGAGCCTGACCCCGCAGTTAATATCATATCCTACTCCGCCGGGAGAGATCACTCCGCCTTCCGCAATATCTGTTGCCGCAACCCCTCCGATGCAAAAACCATAACCCCAGTGTATATCAGGCATAGCTAAAGAGGCGCCTACAATCCCTGGCAGAAAAGCTACATTAGCTACCTGCTCCAACGCCTTGTCCTGGCGGATATCCTTCAATAGCTTCTCATCCGTATAAATAATACCCGGAACGCGCATCCCCGGCTTATATGAACGCGGTATGCGGAAACGGTATTCGTCGATCTTTTCTAATTTTAGCTGCGTAAGTTCAGACATCAAAGACCACCTCTGCTGTATAGCCTGAGCCTGATTTCTTTAGCATTAGTCCGTTAAAAGTAGCTGCTTTTATCTCAGTCTTTATCTCATAGCCCCTGCTATCTTCTCCTTTGACCATAGCCTCAAGGTTGTTTTCATCTATTCTTTTGATAGTAAAGCTATGAAAGACCAAACCTTTTACCGCCGAGAGAGAAAGTAATTCATTGAGCCAGGCCAACAATAATTCTTCTTTATTGGCTGCCTGTTGTTTAAGGCTCAGGGTTTTTTGCGCAAGTATTTTTCTTTTTTGTTTTTCCGCCAGGATATCGAACATAGCGGATGCAGCATCTTTGAATACGCCTTTTAGATTTTTAGATTTAACCCTGATGCCGATATCTGCGGTATGCTCTAATAATTTGTATGGCTTTTGAGAATGGTCCTTAGGGAAGGACATAGTGATTTACTATGTTTATAGCCTTAATTCAAAATCACCGCTAGCGTTATTTAAAATAACCCGGTCCTCTTGTATGTCGACGACTTTATTGCCTGCAATCTTACTGCCTACGCGTACTACCTCATCGTTTATCATCGCCAAGGGATTGGTTTTATCCCAGAGGATGCCGTTTAAAGACAGCACGGAGGAAGTCTTGCTGGGGGCCAATAGACTTCCTGAAAAAGGGTCTATACGTAACCCCAGGCTATCGCTTTCTTCTTCTAATCGCTTAAAGAGATTGCCGCTCGAAACAGCTACCTGTTGAGTTAATCCCTCCTTAAAAGAATCAGCTGTTTGCCGGGCTATGGCCGGAGCGCTACTCTTCTGCCTGACTTTTTTTAGCGTATTCATAATAGTAAATAACAATACCACCGCCAATACGCAAGTAATACCTAGTTCGACCTTCGCTTTTGTCTTCATTAATTAAATAAGTAGAGCTCCGTATCAAAAGAGGCATTCAACTTCAACGCGCCGGATTGATCTTTTGCTATCCTTAACCTTTCTATGCCCACCAGCATCGGATAAGAATCGCGCAAATAGCGTAAATACCTTACCAGGTCTTTATAAGAGCACCTCATATCTAAAGAAATCAGCATCCTCTGGCAGGGCTTGCCTCTAATTGTTATTGCCTGGTTATTTTCATCTAGAAAAACTGCCTTAGGCTGCGGCTTTATAGATATAAGTTCGACATTCAATTTCCGCGCCATCTCAGAGAGCAGGCGTACGCTATCCTCTTCTCCCGAAGAAAACTTACTATCCAGCTGCTGAAATCTCTTATTTAATAATTGTATGCCTTCATCCATGCTCCTGGCGCTGCCAAGCATAGCCTCTATCTGCTGGATCTGTCTTTCTGCGTCCTCAAGTTCTGAGGTCATTGTCTTTACGGTCTTTCTGCTGGGTAGATACGCAAAGAGTAAGAATAACAAAAAGGCCGCCAGGGCAACTACTACTTCAAGGATTATCTTTTTTTGGGCTGGGCTAATTTTATCTAAACGCATATTCTTACTGTGTAAGTACGCATTGCATCTCAAACTCCCCTCCGGAAGCCGTATTCTGGTAGGCTACCAGGGTTACCTCCTTAAAAAACAGGCCTGCCTTCATTCTCTTAATAAAATCTGCCAGCATCTTCTCGGCGCTATCTTTATTTGTTGAAACCAGCCCCTTTAATGCTAAGGCATTATTACCCTGGTCCAGGCTTAGCTCATTTAAGATTATATTTTCATCGATTGTAGCGCTAATAAAGACCAGGATACCATCAACGGGGACTTTATCCTTTTGTATCCTGCTGATCAGGCCTTCCCGAAGATCTATCTTCTGCTTTAATTCCCTGATCTCCCCTATAGCCTGCAGGTGGATCCGCGCAGCAGAAAGCCTCTTTCTATAATCCCCTATTTGAAAGGCCAGAAGAGCGAATAAAAGCAAAAGCACTACCCCTGCCACAATAGCAATATCCCTTAAGGCAGCCCTTTGAATAAATTCTATCTTTTGGCTTTTAACCTCATGGGGTAATAAGTTTATCCGCTCTGCCCCTGCGAGTGCCATACCCAAGGCGCTGGTTAACTGCTGCTGGTTACTGTTGAGCTTAGTTTTTTCTATAGACTCTGTATTTACGCAGTCCGGAAAGGGTAACTTCGCTACCTCCAGGCCAAGCTCTTTCTGCAGATACCAGTCTATATTCTTTATATATGAACCGCCTGCGGTCAAATAAAGCATGGCCGGAGTTTCTTCTTTAAAATTAGATGAAAAATAATCAAACGAGCGTGTTAGCTCTCTTGAGAGCGACTCTAATAACGGCCGCATTAACGAGACCACCTGCATAGCCTGGATATTATCCCGCAGCATACCAGAGCTGTCTTGGGGTATGCCGAATTCATTCTTGATCTCCTGAGCCTTTTGGCGGTTAAGCTCTATTTTTCCTTTATCCGATATCAGGGTACCTACAAGCGACTGGGCGAGTTTATCAGGGGAAAAATTTAACTTTCTTATAAAGGTTAGCTTATTATTACTATAAACGCCTAAGGTTGCCTCTCTATATCCTATATCCAGGACCGCTACTGTCTTTAAGGCATTATTGAGGCGGCTAAGAATATGCGCATAGTTAGAAGGGCTTACTGAGATCCCAACCGGAGTAAGGCCGCAAGCGCTTACTATCGAGACATAACTATCTATAATCTCTCTGGGGACGATAATGCAGATTATGTCGTTTTTACGCGTGTCATCTGCTTGGGTATGCTCCTTAACCAGCTGCCAGTCAAAAAGTGAACTTTCTAATTTTAAGGAGGCATCTGCCTTAAGCTGCCACTCTAAGGCCTGCGCAATCTCATCTTTAGGGACTGCCGGCAAAGATATATGTTTTATATTTACTGAATCAGTATCGGATATAGAGATATAGGCTTCTTTTTCGGGAATAGAATTATCTTTAATAAAATTAGTTATAAAATCTGGGGTCTCTGCTTTATCTTCTTTATTAGTTGACAATTCCTTTACTTCGTACTTAAGAAGCAGAAAGTTATCTTGCGCCTGCTCTATATACAGGAGTTTTATAAACGCCTGTCCAAAATCAAGCGAGATAAATCTTTTAGTTTTTTTCTTAAAGATACCGAATAAATTCATAACTATTGTTTAGGGCCTGTTAACTGTATTTCTTAAACAAAAAATAAGCCACGAAAAAGGCAAGTAGAGAACTTAATATTAACGATATGCCTACGCCAATTCTTAGTTTATAGACCTGCTCGTCTATTGAAAAGACAAACTTGCTCATGCACGATTTTACCTTATCGTTTAAATCTTTAAGGGCTTTAGGGAAGAATAGGAATAATAAACCAAAGGCAAACGCTACTGACCCTGCGAAAAGTAGAAAAAGCATGCCTGCCTCCTGCCTAAAATCGGCTAATATATTATACTACTGAAATCTCCTTACCGCTACTGAGGAAGCAAAGGGAAACTCACTCTGCCAATCCTGGAAATTGCCTGATCCGCTCCTTACCTGAAATTCAATTTTTACCCTGCGCACTGAGGCAGGGATAGCAGTCGCTACTTCGTTGGCATCATAATAGGTAAATATAGGAGTAGCGCCATTCTGCTCTATATACATCCCACTGGGCAGATAATACGGTATTGTCGCAGCAGGGCCGCCATTAATACTTACAGAGATCTTTTTATTAATGCTATCCCAGGAAAATACAACAGTCTGTCCGTCGGCATTGAGGAAAGTTAGGCTGCTGTTCCCTGATACGCTAACTGCAGTAGTAAAACGCAGGCCCTTTGCCCCGGATGAGCCTTCAATCATCGTATCCATTATCTCATCCCCTACTGCCTCCACATTCAGCTTATTAGGTAAGTATATAGAATGCTGTATTAGATAAAGCATGAGGAATACCCCGGAGATTGAGATAACCCCTGTTATAGCAATAACCATCACTAATTCAATGAGCGTAAAACCTCTCGCGTTTCTTCCTCTATTATGGCCCATAACTGACATTCCTGGCAATATAGGTAACCAATGTAGCCAAAACACTCCCTCCGCCTGAGCGGGTGACAGTAACAGTTATTCGTTTTAAGCTCTCTGCGCTTACAGCGCTACCTGCCACAAAGGCAACTGTCCTGGTAAGGTCATAACTATACCCCTGATAAGCGGGAAAACGGCGAAAAGCAATAAGCCTTTGCAGAGATAGCTTTTTTGTTGACAAGTAGTGATCTCTGCGAAGCAGTTGTAAATCATAATTTATTCGTTATTTTGTAAAATAAGTTTTACAGAAAATGATAATTATTGTGATGGAAAGCTTTTTCAGGGAGCAGTATCGGTTGATTGCATCGGTGAGCGCGGTGAAGCGATATCTTTATAGCAGTATTGACTGGAGTGAACGCTGTATCGGAATTCTTGGTGCGCGAGGCACAGGAAAGACAACCTTGATGCTGCAGCATGTCAGGGATCGGTATGGCGATACTTCTGATCGAGCACTCTATATTTCGGTTGACAGCCCCTACTTTCAGGCACATAACCTCTTCGAGTTTGCTCGGGATTTTCATCAGTTTGGAGGAGAACTTCTCCTTGTTGATGAGATTCATAAATATCCTGACTGGTCACTCGACATCAAGGCGATTTACGACTCTTTTCCGAAGTTGAACGTGGTTTTTTCTGGTTCCAGCCTTTTGCAGATATCCAAACAAAAAGCAGATTTAAGTCGACGGGCCATCATTTTCAACCTGCATGGGCTCTCTTTCCGGGAGTATGTCAACTTCACCCAGGCAAAAGAGTTCGCAGTCTTTTCGCTGGAGGATATTCTTGCACACCATCGCCAGATTGCAGAAACCCTCTGTGGTGAAATTACGGTACGAAAACTGTTTCGCGATTATCAGCAGATCGGGTACTATCCATTTTTTCTTGAGAGCAAGGGTACGTATCTCTATCGGCTCCGGGAGGTTATTAATCATATCCTTGAGGTAGATCTTCCTCTTGTGCATCGAATTGAAGTGCGCCAGCTTTCAAAGCTTAAAAAGCTGCTCTACCTGCTGGCGACAAGCGTTCCGTTTACTCCGAATATCTCAAAATTGGCTGAAGCAACAGAAATATCCCGGCCACGTCTCTACGAATATCTGGAAAGTTTGCAGGATGCAAAGCTGCTGAATCTGGTGCGCAGCCAGGGGAGAGGATATGAGGTGCTGACAAAGCCAGACAAGATATATCTTGAAAACAGCAATCTGATGTATGCTATTTCAGAAAACGTCAATATCGGAGCATTGCGTGAGCTTTTTTTTGTCAATCAACTCCGTAATGCCAGTGCCCTTCATCCAGGCCTTGTTGATAACACCATTGAACTATCAGCTAAAGGGGATTTTATTTTCAAATCTCAGTATACCTTTGAAATCGGTGGAAAAGGGAAAGGCTTCCGCCAAATCAGCGGGGTTGAGAACAGTTTTATTGTTGCTGATGATATTGAGACAGGGTTTCAGAACAAAATCCCCCTCTGGCTTTTTGGATTTCTTTACTGATTATCAAGTAAATATTTAACCACGAAAAGAACGAAACACACGAAATGAAATCAATGAAGTGAAATCGGGTTATATTTTTTTCGTGCCTTTCGAGTATTTCGTGGTTTAAAAACCTTTTCTGGTTTTCATTTCCTCAATGTCACTTTGCCGTACTCCTGTCCCATCAGCAGGTGTTTAAAGGCACCACTGCTCTCTTTCGGAGCTGTAAGGTTGAAGTCAACCTTCTTTTGAAAGAGCATCACGAAGTCTGAGCCGCCGAAGAGGAAATAGCCGAGCATATCACCCTTTTTAACGGTAGTGCCGACCTTGACACTCTTTTCAAAATTAACAGAGCAAACTTGCAACATACCGATCGGCAGCAGCGCTACCACTCCATATTTCGGGGTATCGATAATGACGCATCCACGGGTCTCAATATTCTGCCAGCCGGGGGTGTTGGCATCAAGCATATATTTTTTCGTGCCGGGATCCCATGTCAAAAAACCGCCAACAGCATTATCGCTCTGAATAGTACGAACCTCTTTTATGGTTCCTTCAAGCGGAA
>VGKF01000016.1 GCA_016867175.1 Candidatus Omnitrophota bacterium
GAAGGAGGACGAACCTGCTCCCTGCCACTGCTATTTCATGCCCCTGGCAGGAATTGAGCTCCGCATGCTTTTATTTAGCGAAATCCTCCGTAGCCCGCCAGGGCTCTTTCCTAATGATAAAGGGCGAAGGAGGACGAACCTGCTCCCTGCCACTGCTATTTCATGCCCCTGGCAGGAATCGAACCTGCCACACGCAGTTTAGGAAACTGCTGCTCTATCCTTATGAGCTACAGGGGCGGTTTTATTCTCCCCGAAACTTTATCAACGAATATATGGGGTAACCCTCAAGCTTATCCCTGCCCTTTAAATCCACCAGCTCTATTAAAAAGGCAATCCCCATGATCTTAGCCTTATCTTGCTTTAGGAGCTCGGTTACTGCCTTAACTGTGCCGCCTGTAGCCAGGAGGTCATCTATAATCAAGACCTTATCCCCGGGCTTAACCGCATCCTGGTGCATCTCTAAAGTGTCTGTGCCGTATTCCAGCTCATAAGTAACTGATTTAGTCTTCCAGGGCAGTTTTCCCTTTTTGCGTACCGGCACAAACCCGGCGCCTATCCTCTCTGCCACTGCCCCGCCTACGATAAAGCCCCTGGCCTCAACCGCCACAACCAGATCTATCTTTTTATTTTTATATTTTTTAACCAGTAAAGCTATCGCCTCTTTCAAGGCGGTCTTATTCTGCAGCAAGGTAGTAATATCTCTGAATAAAATCCCCGGCTTTGGAAAATCAGGGATACTGCGCACATAAGATTCTAGGGTTGGCTTTGTTTTTTTCATCTCTTTAGCTCCTAAGGCAGCTCTTTTATTTCTTTTTCCTGCTGCAGGACAAAGCGCCGCAGTTTACCTAAGGCTTCCGACTCTATCTGCCGCACCCGCTCGCGGGAGATACCCAGTTTTTTAGAGGCCTCTGCCAAGGTATGAGGCTTGCCTGCAGCTAAGCCAAAGCGCATATCCAGGATATCTTTCTCGCGGTCAGTCATAAGCTCCAAGAGGTTCCCTATCCTTTCCTTATCCAGGAAACGGTCGATCTCCTTGTCCGGCGATATTGCGGTCTGGCTTTGCACTAAATCCATGATCTGGCTCTCCCCCTCATCTCCTACCGGCGCATCAAGCGATGAAGTCTGGGTATTCAACCAGAAATTTATCTGCTTAGTCTTATCCCGAGAGATGCGCATCTTTTTGGCGATCTCCTCATCTTTAGGCAGGCGTTTTAATTTCTGAGAGAGCCGCTCTGAGGTCTTCTTCCATTTGGCGATCAGCTCATTCATATAAACCGGGATGCGGATCATCTTTCCCTGCTCAGTAATAGAGCGGGTGATTGACTGTCTTATCCACCAGGCAGCATAGGTTGAGAAACGGAAACCTGTCTTATGGTTATACCTGTCCACTGCTTTCATTAACCCCAGGTTCCCTTCTTCAATCAGGTCCAGAAAGGGTATGCCTAAGTAAAAATATTTCTTGGCGATATTGATTACCAGGCGCAGGTTTGCGCGTATCATTTCTTTGCGCGCCTGCTCATCGCCTTTTTTGATGCGCCTGCTTAAAGCCACCTCTTCCTTAGCAGTCAATAAGGGGATCTCGCGGATCTCTTTTAAGTATGTCTTTAAGGCTTCCATATTATTTCTTTTTACCCTTCTCTTTTAATACTGCCTGCGCTGCAGCCAGGGCTGCAATCGGCACGCGAAAAGGCGAGCAGCTGACATAATCCATACCCACGTTATGGCAGAACTCAACAGACCTGGGCTCTCCGCCATGCTCTCCGCAGATACCTACTTCAAGGGCCTTATTGGTGGCGCGGCCGCGCTGTATGGCTATCCTGATCAACTCTCCTATACCCTCCTGGTCAATGCTCTGGAAAGGGTCTTCGGGGAGGATCCCCTTTTTAATATAGTCAGGCAGGAACCCTCCGATATCATCGCGCGAGAAACCAAAACCCATCTGGGTAAGGTCATTGGTCCCGAATGAGAAAAATTGCGCAACCTGCGCAATCTTTCCGGCAACCAGGGCTGCCCGCGGTATCTCAATCATGGTCCCGAACATATGCTTGATTTTTTTAAGGCTATATTTTGCCAGCACCTCCTGATAGACTTTTCTAGCAATGGCTAATTGATCATTCAGTTCCGCTACGCCAGAGACTACCGGTATCATGATCTCCGGGTAGGGGTTCTTCGCTTCCTTGAGTAACTCTGCAGCTGCTTCAAAGATAGCGCGTATCTGCATGGCGCTTACCTCAGGATAAGTTACTCCCAAACGTACCCCGCGATGGCCCATCATAGGGTTAGATTCATGCAGGGCATCTGCGCGCTTGGAAAGTTCATCCATGCTGATATTAAGATCCTTGGCTAAAGCCTCCAGCTTATCTTGGCTTCTGGGGACAAACTCGTGTAAAGGCGGGTCCAAGAGACGGATTACCACCGGATAACCATTCATCGCCTCAAGCGTGCCCTTTATATCTTTCTTAACATAGGGGAAGAGCTCCTCTGCTGCCCGCTTCCTCTCCTCTTCTGTTTTAGAGACGATCATCTTGCGCAATACAAATAAAGGTTCATCCGCGCCCTTACCGTAAAACATATGCTCGGTGCGAAATAACCCGATACCTTCTGCGCCGAATGACCTGGCTTTTTTGGCATCTTCCGGGGTATCGGCATTGGTGCGGATACCCAATCTTTTAATGGAATCGCAGAGCTTAAGGAACCGGGTAAGCAAGAGGTTCTCTTCTGTGGCATCCATCATGGTAAGCTGGCCTTCGTAGAGATTACCCCTGGTGCCGTTTAAAGTAACCCAGTCTCCCTCTTTTAATATCTTGCTCTCCGCTCGCATCTCTTTTTTTACACTATCAACATGCAGGCTGCTGCAGCCGACGATGCAACATTTCCCCCAGCCGCGCGCAACCAATGCGGCATGCGAAGTCATCCCGCCCCGTGCAGTCAAAATTGCCTGGGCAGCGCGCATACCTTCTACGTCCTCCGGATTAGTCTCTTCGCGCACCAGTATCACTTTCTTGCCGGCCTTGGCCCACTCCACCGCATCGTAGGCAGAGAAAACAATTTGTCCGTTTGCCCCACCCGGGCCAGCAGGCAAGCCTTTAGCTAAAGGCTTATGCGTAGCCTCTGCCTTAGGGTCAATGATAGGATGCAGCAGTTCATCAAGCTGCGCAGGGGTAACGCGCATTACTGCCTCTTCTTTCTTGATGGTTTTGGCAGCTAACATATCCATTGCTATCCTTACAGCCGCCGGGCCATTGCGCTTTCCTACGCGGCATTGAAGCATGAATAAGCGGCCCTTTTCAATGGTGAACTCAATATCCTGCATATCGCGGTAATGTTTCTCCAGCCTCTTTTGTATATCGTATAGCTCTTTATAAATTACCGGCATTACCTCTTCTAAGGTGCGTAGCTCTTTATTATGTTCTGAGCGGGAGTAGCTATTAATAGGCGCTGGCGTACGAATGCCGGCAACCACATCTTCTCCCTGGGCATTGATCAGGTATTCGCCGTAAAAATTATCTTCGCCGTTACCCGGGTTACGCGTGAAGGCAACACCTGTAGCCGAATCATTACCCATATTCCCGAAGACCATGGTCTGGACATTCACCGCAGTCCCCCACTCATCCGGGATATTTTCTATACGGCGGTAACTTATTGCGCGCTTACCGTTCCAAGATGAAAATACCGCGCTAATCCCTCCCCAGAGCTGTTGCATAGGCTCGTCGGGGAATTCTTTTTTTAAGACCTCTTTGATCTTTTCCTTAAATAAAGAGCAGAGTTTCTTTAAGTCATCTGCGCTCATATCAGTATCGCTTTTGTAGCCTTTTTCTTTTTTAAGCCGGTCCATTACCCGCTCAAGCTGCTTACGGATACCCATATCATCTTTAGGCTCAACCCCTGCTGCCTTCTCCATCACTACATCAGAGTACATCATGATCAGGCGGCGGTAGGCATCATAGACAAAGCGGCTGTTGCCATTGCTCTGCTTTATCAGGCCGGGGATAGTCTTCTCAGTCAGGCCCACGTTTAATACTGTCTCCATCATCCCGGGCATAGACCTTCTGGCGCCCGAACGCACAGAGACCAAGAGCGGGTTCTCTGGATCGCCAAAACCACTGCTCATCGACTTCTCTACCTTCTCCAGCGCCTTCTCTACCTCTTCTTTCAGGCCTTTAGGATAGCTCTTTTTATGCTCATAATAATAAGTACAGACTTCCGTAGTAAGAGTAAACCCTGGAGGCACAGGAAGCTTTAAGTTCTTATGGCCTGCCATCTCTGCCAGGTTTGCGCCCTTTCCGCCCAGGAGATTCTTCATGCTTTCATTTCCATCCGCCTTGCCGCCACCAAAGAAGTAAACGTATTTTCTGCTCATTTCCTTTAAAACCCTCCTTTTTATTTTGGGGACGGTTCTTAAGTACGGTTAGAAGTGCCCCCCCCTGGGGATACTTCTCCGGTCCACTCAGAACCGTCCCTGAAGATATTCCTTTAGCCTGTCGATACTGATGCGCTCCTGCTGCATACTGTCGCGCTCGCGCACTGTTACCTGCTTATCCTCTAACGATTGCACGTCTACGGTAACGCATAAAAGCGTGCCTACCTCATCTTGCCTGCGGTAGAGCTTACCTATAGCCCCGGTATCATCATAGACGGTGATAATGGACTTTTTAAGATCTGCTGCAATGGATTTGGCCAACTCCACGATCTCCGGCCGGTTCCTTAAAAGCGGAAGCACTGCTACCTTTGTAGGCGCCAGATCCTTATGTAACTTTAAAACTACGCGGATATCATCCTTGACCTTTTCTTCTATATAGGCATCTGCCAAAAAGGCCAGGATGCTTCTGTCTACTCCGCCTGAAGGCTCAATGATGTAGGGGAGGACCTTCTCTTTTGTCGCCTCATCCAGGTAGCGCAGCTCTTTCCCGGAAACCCGCTCATGCTGTTTTAAATCAAAATCCGTGCGGTTGGCAATGCCTTCAAGCTCTGACCAGCCAAATGGGAAATTATATTCTATATCTGTGCAAGCCAAGGCATAATGCGCCAGCTCATCCTTGCCATGAGGCCTCTTCCTTAGATTATTCTTGTTTAAGCCAAGCGCCAGATACCAATTGAAACGGTAATCTATCCACTCCTCTAGCGACTTTTCCGCATCATTTGGATGCACAAAATATTCTACCTCCATCTGCTCGAATTCGCGCGTGCGGAAAGTGAAATTTCCCGGAGTAATCTCATTGCGGAAGGATTTGCCGATCTGCGCCAGGCCAAAAGGAAGCTTGGGGTGTTTTGAATCCAGGATATTGGAGAAATTTACGAAGATCCCCTGCGCAGTCTCAGGCCTAAGGTAAGAAATAGAGTTAACATCCTCAACCGGGCCTAAAAAAGTCTTAAGCATCAGATTAAAGGCCCTTGCCTCTGTAAAACCTCCCCCGCATTCAGGGCATTTATCAGCTACCTGGTCAGCGCGGAAACGCTTGCGGCATTTCTTACAGTCAACTAAAAGGTCAGTAAAGCCCTTTAGGTGTCCTGAGGCCTCCCAGACCTTAGGATGCATAAGTATCGCCGCATCCATGCCAAAGATATCGTTGCGTTCATAGACCACTGACTTCCACCAGGAGCGCTTTACGTTGTTTTTGAGCTCCACGCCGTAAGGCCCGTAATCCCAGGTATTAGCAAGGCCGCCGTAGATATCCGAGGACTGGAAGATAAAACCCCTGCGCTTGCACAGGGAAACTACTTTATCCATTAAATTTTCAGCCATAATCTTTTATATTTATCACAATTTAAAGCTTGGGTCAAGCAAAATTGGAGCTGCCTATAACTTTAGCGACAATTTTGCTTGACCCCCGAGGGCTAGAGGCCGAGGGGGTCTTCAGATCATATCTTCTTTATACTGGCTATAATCGCTGCCAGCTTATCCATATCTATGCTAGCGTTTTTATCCCTGAGATAAACCTTAAAAAAATCACCCTGGCTGTTGAACATATTACAATCAAAATAATTCCCGGCTGAATCAAGGTTATAAGTAATAAAACCCTTCTTATCCGCGATAGAAAAACTGGCGATTTTGATATTGCCCTTCCTGCCTATATCTGGAGTAAATATGCCCTTCATAATTATAAAAAAGGCATCGGATATGTTTTTAATATCTTCGTTGCGCGCGTACATCACCCGCCGGATAAACTCGTAGTCGTTCTTTATGCCGTATCCTTTAACCTGGGGAAAGGCGGTGACAAAAAAACCAGGATTTTGATAAAGCAGGTAGGCGACTGAGCCGGTATTTTTATCTTTTCTTTTTTTATAATAAACCTTTGTAACCAGCTCCTTGACTACCTTAAAATCGCGAGGCAGCGATATCTCCATCTGCGGCAATCTATAGCTAAGCAGCCCGGACAAATACTCTTCGTTTATCAAGGGATTGACTATCTCTGTCTGTGGCCTTACGCATAATACCGGAGACTTACGGCAATCCCCCATGCCGGATTCAACATACAGCCTTAAGATACCCGGGCCGCCGAAGCGGATTACGAATGCCAGGCCTAATATCAAAACCGAAATAACGGATAGGAGTTTTAGAGTCCGCTCTCTTCTTATGTTTCTCATTCTTCTAACTTCTTAAGCTCTTCTTCTTTAATAGTAAAGCTGTGTTGGGGGCCGGGAAATTTACCTTCCATAACTTCATCCCTATAATTCTGGATTGCCCGGCTGATTTCAACTGAAATATTAGCGTATCTCTTGACAAACTTTGGCGTATAGCGCTCGAATAGCCCCAGCAAGTCATGAATAACCAGGACCTGTCCGTCGCAGTTTATGCCTGCGCCTATGCCGATAGCGGGGATTTTGAGTTTTTCCGTAATCAGCTTTGCGATCTTATCCGGGACGCACTCCAGGACTATAGCAAAACAGCCTAGGCCCTCCAAAGCCTCTGCCTGTCCGATCAGCCGTTTTGCTGCCTGGGCATCCTTACCTTGGACCTTAAAACCGCCTATCTTATCCGCAGTCTGGGGGGTAAGGCCGATATGGCCCATCACAGGGATCCCGGCCTTGGTTATCTTCTCGGTTACCTCAAGGCACTTATCAAACCATTCTAATTTTATAGCATCGCATCCAGCTTCTTTTATAAACCTTTGGGCATTAGCAACCGACTCCTCGGTATTAACCTGGTATGAATCATAAGGCATATCCCCCACTACCAGGGCGCTCTTTACTGCGCGCGTCACGGACTTGGAGTGATGCAGCATCTCAAACATCCCTACCTTGGTAGTAGAGTCAAGCCCCAAGACGACATTAGCCAGAGAATCTCCCACCAGGATAATGTCTATTCCCGCTTTATCCACTAGCGATGCAAGGGGATAATCATAAGCAGTGAGCATGGTGATTTTACGTTTGCCCTTTAGCCTCAAGATATCGCTAATACTGATTTTTATTTTTTCCATGGAATTAGCCTAAAGCCACTTTCTGCGCCTGAAAAAGATAAGCATAAGTATTGTTATGACCGCCATTATCGAAATAACCGCCGGATAACCATAGCGATGAGAGATCTCGGGCATGTACTTAAAATTCATGCCGTAGATACTTGCAATAAGCGTCAGTGGCATCATAATAGTAGCGATGACGGTGAGGGTTTTCATAACTTCATTTAACCGGTTTGAGACTACGGAAACATAAGCCTCCATTGCCCCGGTAACTACATCACGTGAAGTGCCCACGATGTCGTTCAATCGTACCAAATTATCGTATATGTTGCGGAAATATACTGTATTGCAAGAAAGGATTTGCGGATAATCACCGCGCGAAATAAGGCTCATAACGTCTGCCTGCGGGCCAATCGTGCGGCGCAGATACATAATTTCATTTTTAAGGACATAAATCTTTCTTAGCGTTTCATTGGAGGGGTCCTTAAAGAGCTCGTCGCTCATTTCATCAACCATGGCATCAAAGTTATTGATAACCGGGAAATAGCTATCGACAAGATAATCAAGAATAGAATATAGGAGAAAATCGCTGCTATTTTTCATAATCGGCGACTGCTTTTTAATCCTATCCTTAATTGTCGTAAACACGCTCGCCCCGTTATTATGCGTAGTAATAAGGAAATTCTTCCCTAAGCAACAATCGAGTTCCGAGGTATTTATTTTACCTTTAATATTATCCTGAGAATCCATTGCAAAAAGAATAAGAAAAAGGTAATCATTAAAATTTTCCACCTTAGGCCTGGCATTTACCATGATAAAATCTTCGATTGTAAGCGGATGCAGGTTAAATACTTCGGCTAAAAGGTCAATGTCGTTATCATCCAAGTCGCACATATCAACCCACAATAGCCCCTTCCCATCGCTTAATACCTGGCGCATCTCCTCCGTCGGAATGCCTATCTTAACGCCATGCTCGGGATGGTAATAAAATGTTTCACGCATTATCCCTCTCCTTTTCAATAATCCATGTTTTTACGTCGGGGAATTGATCCAATAATTTTTCAGCCCCCTGCTTGCCCAGCACTACGATAATCGTAACCAGGGCATCGCTAGTCAGGCAATCAGAAGCAACAGCCGTTGCAGAGGTTACCCCGGAATCAGCGGGATAGCCTGTTTTTGGATTTATTATATGGCTATAACGCCTCTTATCTTTTATAAAATATTGCGCGTAGTCTCCGGAGGTAGCTACCGCAACATTCTCTAATTTTAGATTACCTAAGGGGCCTCTCTTACGCGGATCCTGTACAGCTACCCGCCAAGGCTTACCGGAATTATCCCCCAAGCAGTAAATATCGCCTCCGGCATTAATCAGGCAGTTTTTAATCCCCTGCCCTCTTAAGCGTTTTACAGCGCAATCAACAGCATATCCTTTGGCAATCGCCCCCAGATCCAGCTTCATGCCAGGAAGTTTCAATTTTACCGAATTATTATTTTTATCAAGAATAATTTTATCAGAACCCACGAGCCTCAATGCCCTATTTACCTCTGCTTGCGTAGGCTTGCGGTATTTCTTATCTGAGAACCCCCACAAATCAAGCAAGGGCCCTACCGTAATATCAAAGGCCCCGCTGCTGGCCTGCCAGAAATATTTCGCCTTTTCTATTATATAAAGGGTTTCCGGGCTTACTGCCAGGCTCCCGTATCTATTAAGCCTTGAGATCTCGCTCTGCGGGTCATACTTGTTAAGCAAGCCCTCTATCCTCTTTATCTCTGAAAAGACAATTTCCGAAGCAGAACTCTCATCCGAAACTACCTCTACGAAAGTTCCCAGCATAACCCTGGTATTTCTATATAAGGGCGCTTTTTGGCACCCCGACATAAATCCAGAAAAAAAGATTGCGCAAATAATTAATCTATTGCACATTCAGTTCTTTTAAAACCTCATTATCCGGATCAAGGCTTTGCGCTGCCTCAATATAAAGGTTGTATCTTTCCAGGTCGAATTTCTTTTTATAGCACTCTGCCAGACGGGCATTGGCAGTAGCAAAATTAGGCGCCAGGGTAACTGCGGCATTTAATTCAAGGAACGCCTTATCCGGATTGCCTCCTATTATCTTAGGGGCCTTAAGATAAAACGTCCCTAAGGCCAGGCGCACCTCAGAGAGCTTAGGCGCTAACTCCTTAGCCTTTAGTAAATAGCAGCCGACCTGAGTGCCATATCTGATTTTAGCCAGGATATCCCCTTTTTCTGCGCGTCTGGCGTTTATGGTCCCCAGCATCATATAAGCCAGGGCCTCGGTATCCTTATCACCATAATAAGATAAGGCAGCGCTGATCAATTCTTGCGCCTTATCCAGTTTATCCTCTTTATATTCTATATAAGAAAGCGTGACCAGCGCAGGCGCATATTGTGGGTTCTTAGAGATTACGCCCTCTAATATTTTCCGGGATTCCTCATATCTTCTTTTCCTACGTAGCACCTCTGCCTTTCCCCAGAGCGCATCCAGGTCTTCGGGGTTGGCCCTTATTGCCTTCTCAAAGTTCTCCCAGGCCTCGATATCCTGCCTTTCTTTAAGCAGCCTCAGGCCCTCTACCAGCGCTTTAGAGGGATTTTCTTTAAAAGATACCCTATCTAGACGCATTGCCGATACCTGAGG
>VGKF01000017.1 GCA_016867175.1 Candidatus Omnitrophota bacterium
AAAATATACCTTACTTTTCATGCGTATCGCTAGGCCGCATCTATAACCTGGCCCATAATAGTCATCCTCTCTAAAAGCTCTAGCTCAAGAAGCTGCCACTTGCCTTTCTCTTTTATAAGCTTAACCCGGAAACGGCCCTTCTCTCCTTCAAAAATCTTTTCGCTTTTATTATCCTTTGACTGGCATAAGGCCATAGCTACTATCTCAACAGTAGCCTTAACTTTTGAATCATCAATCCTGATATCCATTTTATCTATACCGATAATAATGGCCTTATAGTAGGCAAAGGCTTCTCTGGCGATATAAATCAGGGTCTGACGGTCATTATTATATTTATCAGAATAGTCCCGGGAGATCATGCTCGCGCAGGAGAGGATATTCTTTGACTCCGCAGAGCGTTTACCCTCCAGGATAAAACTCCTTATCCTGCCTTCTTCGGAGGAAAATAGAAAATTAACCCATAGATAAAGGATAGCGGATGCCAAGACTGATAAGCCAATACGGAGTGCTGGCAAATTATTTTTTATCTTCATCGCTATAGCTTTCTTTGGGCGATGGCCAGTTCGAGCTTCTTAACTCGCGGCAGGCTCTTTATCTTTGCTTCACGCCTGAGGGCCTTGGGCCGGCTTTTAGCTTTTTCGCTATACACCAATTCTACCGGCGTCCTGTATTTAGTAAAGCGGCAACCATTGCCGCTATTGTGGGCCTTGACCCGGCGCTCCAGATTATTGGTGATGCCGGTATAAAGCTTGCTGTCTTTACAGCGCAGGATATATACGTGCCAAGGCATGGGATTCAAAATTATTCCGCTACTTTGTCGAAAAATATTATAGGCGTAATACCTGGTTATATCAAGGATTTCTTAACGGTAAAATTTTGGCTTAGGGTATCTATGGCGTTTTTGGCTGTTGTCGCGCCTTGGCTGCTTAGTTATGGCTTGCTGCGGGAATTGGAGGAATTTATCCAGGGAAAACTCCGGATGCCTTGAGATAGGAAGCGTTATCCTGATAAGTTTTTCGATATCGCGCACATCGCGGCTTTGGTCAGGGGTGGCAAAAGAGATGGCGTGTCCTTTGTGCCCTGCGCGGGCAGTGCGGCCGATGCGGTGCACGTAATTCTCGGCATCTTCTGGGAGGTCGTAATTAATTACCAGCTCTATCCCGGTAACGTCAATTCCGCGGGATGCGATATCAGTAGCGACCAACACCCTGTATTTTCCTGACTTAAAGCCATCGAGGGCCTCGCGGCGCTGGCTCAGAGAACGGTTGGAGTGTATTTCTGCTGCGCTATAACCCATACCCCTGATTGCAGTTGTAATTTTGCGCGCATTATACTTAGTGCGGGAGAACAAAAGTATCGTACCATGGTATTGCGCAAGCAACTTTCCCAGAAGCCGCTGCTTAGCTTCTTTCTTGACTATAAACAACTCCTGGGTAACACGCTCCACAGTTGTGCCTGAAGGGGCGATTTCAACAGAGACCGGGAGTTTCATATGTTTAGCAACCATCTCCATAATCTCTTTAGGTATGGTCGCGGAAAAAAGCATAGTTTGCCTATCTCTGGGCAGGAAACGCAAAATCCTGTTTATCTGCGGGGCAAACCCCATATCCAGCATGCGGTCAGCTTCATCAAGCACCAGTATCGCTACTTCATCCGGCAATATATTCCACTGCCCCATATGGTCAAGAAGCCTTCCCGGGGTAGCAATTACCACGCGCGGGCCCTTGCGCAGCGCCTGCACCTGCGGTTCCATAGGCGCGCCTCCGATAAGACAGGCAGTGCGCATCCCAAATGGCCGCACTATCTCCCCAAAGGCCTCGTCAATTTGAATAGCCAGCTCGCGGGTAGGCGCAAGAACCAGGCCTATCCCCTTTCTCTGCGCCAGCCGCTGCGCCATGGGTATGGCAAAGGAATGGGTCTTTCCGGTCCCGGTCTGGGCAATACCGATGATATCCTTACCTTCAATCGCCAGGGGAATGGCCTTAAGCTGAATGGGCGTGGGGACTTTAAACTTTATGCGCTCCAGGATATCCAGGATCTTGGGGGCTATCCCTAAGCCAAAGAAACTCTGCTCTGGCTTATTAAACCCCTGGGCGGGACTGCCGGGAATATTCTGTTTTTGCATCATGTTTATTTAACAACCTTAGGTTTATAATCCTGCATTAACCGGTCCAGATGAACATGGCAATAATCCTCATGGTTATAAATACTTAGGATGTGCTTGCAGCGAGGATACCTGCATATCCTTCCCTTGCTGGAAGTCTTGACCTTTTTCATAGTTGCTCCTTTAGCGTAAGATAAAAAAGCCGCAAAGGTTAGTTGTCTTCCTTTACGGCTTAATTACGGCTTAAGATTTTCTAATCTTTTTGAGTTATTTTTATTATACCACCTTTTTAGGCTTTGTCAAAGCAATTAATAGCTTTTATCCGATGAAACTGCGTACTGCCTCCAGCAACTCCTGGACCTCAAACGGCTTGGTCAAAAAACCCTGGGCCTTTAATTCCCCTGCCTTATCTTTCTTTACCATATCACCGCCTGAGGCGGTAAGAAAAATTACCGGTATATCTTTGAGCGATTCATCATTTTTAATACGCAGGCAGACCTCCGGGCCATCCAGAATAGGCATGCGTATATCTAAGAGCATAAGGTCGGGTTTGTTCTCTCTGGCAACCTCAAGCGCCATTTGGCCGTCGCTGGCAGTAATAACTTCATATCCTGCCTTCCTTAGCCTGAAACTAATAACCTTAAGCACATCCAGCTCATCATCTACAACTAATATCTTCTTAGGCATCTATAACCCTCTTCCTTCTTTCTTGAATAGGCAGTAGAAAAATAAACCTTGCGCCAGCGCCTGCCTCTGACTCTGCCCAGATCTTACCCCTGTGCTGGCCGATGATCTGCTTAGAGATAGCCAGGCCTAAGCCTGTGCCGCCTGTTTTCCTTTCATGCGCAGAGCCTACCTGCTGGAATTGCTGGAAAAGCTTAGGCAGATCTTCCTTCTTAATACCACGGCCTGTATCGCAAACAGCTACTGCAATGGTGTTATCTCCTTTTTCAGTGGAAACGGTAATTTTTCCTTTATCGGTAAATTTAATGGCGTTATTAATCAAGTTAATCAATACCTGCGTAATATTATCCTTATCGAAGCTGATATGCGGCAGGTTTTCGGCGAGCGCAAGAGAAAACTCCAGCCCTTTCTGCCTTGCCAATGGCTCCATGGTAGACCTGACTTCTTTAATCACCTCATTGATATTATAACTTTGCATATTAAAATCAACTTTATGCGCTTCTAATTTCTGGAAGCTAAGGATGTCATTAATCAAGCGTGATAACCTGTCTAAGTTACGTTTGGCAATATCGAGGAATTGCTTCTGTTCGGGGTTTAATACGCTATCGGCCTCCTCGCTTACGATATTAATGCTCTCCTTGATGGCCGTCAAGGGCGTGCGCAGCTCATGCGAGGCCATGGAGATAAACTGCGACTTCATATCCAGCGCCTCCTGTATGACCTTCTGCACTCTTTTTAACTCAGAGATATCTTTGGCGATATGAACCACCCCTATAATGTTACCAGCAGCATCAAGCATGGGAGAAGTAGTTACTAAAAGGGTAATGCCTAATCCCGGATCATCGACTTCTACCGTATTCACTTCTTTGGCTTCCAGGGTATGCGGAAACGGACAGTTAGGAAAACGCGAATCGGATTTATGCACAACCTCGAAGCATTTCTTGCCCAGGATATTACCTGGATTGCCGCCAAAGGCCTTTATAAAAGCCTCATTGGCTTTTATAATCCGGGATTCGGTATCCATAACAAAAATAAAATCAGTAATGGAGTCAAAGGTATGCTGCCATTCTTCGGCGGCTTGCTTAATTGAATCTTGCGCCTTCTTATGTTCGGTGATATCGCGGACTGTAGCCTGCAGGAGCATCTTGCCTTCTAGCTCCATTCTGGTCAATAATACGGTAGCGAAAAATTCCTCCCCATCCCGCCTTTTGTGTATCCATTCAAAATAGTTAGATCCCTTTTCCATAGCTATTGCAATCATCTGCTGGGCTTTTATTAAAGACGATAACCCATCGGGCTGATATTCAGGCGATAAATCAGCCGGGCTATAAGAAGTAAACTCTTTTTCATCATTACATCTAAACATCTCTATAGTAGCGGGATTACCGCTGATAAACCCTTTTTCAGGAACTAATAGCATAATAGCGTCTCTTGATGATTCAAAGAGGGTTTTAAATTTAGACTCGCTTAGCAGCAGCGCCTCCTCTGCCTTCCTGCGTTCGGTAATATCCATAATCACGCCCACTACGCCGGCCGGATCCCCGCGAGTATCAATATATACGGCATTGTTGAAGACTACATAGATCCTCAGGCCATCTGCGCGTTGAACATAAGTCTCATAGACCTGCCTCTGGAACGGCTTAATAAATAATTGCCAATCTGCATGGCGAAAAACATCGGATACCTCTTTAGGATACAGTTCATAAACGGATTTGCCTATAATTTGTTCTTTAGGTTTACCTATGAATTCCTCGAATGCCTTATTGCAACCAAGATATGCGCCGCCTACATCCCTATAAAAGACCGGAACCGGAATAGCGTCAAGCAACTGCTGCAGAAAATGGAGTTGCTTGTTTATCTCTATGCTGGCAATACCTTTTAATTGAAAAACAATAAAAAAACCGACTAATAAAACAAAAATTACTAAGGTAAAGAGCACCCCCAGTAAACGGTATTCAAAGATATACGCCCGCATTTTAGCTGCGCTCATATCTATCCCCAAAACAGCCGATATCTGTTGCGTATCAAAATCTTTAAGTGGCACAAAAGCAGTTACCCATCTTCCCCATTTATCCTGGTATGGACCTGCGACCAGTTTTTCTCCTTTTAAGAAGCATCTAAGCAATTCCGAAGGCTCTTTTTTCCAGATCTCTCCGGGAGGCGAATAATCAGGCGAACCCGATGGTTCGGCGTCTAGATAAAAAAATGTTTTCCCATCCCTAAATCCCAGCAAATAGACAAAGCGCCTATCGGGATTCGCTAAACTGATCTGGGTCAGTTGTTCTTTAAGGCGTTTAAAATCGGCTAATTTTACATCGCTGGGCGAGCCTTCTAGCGACCTAATGCGCTGGGGGTTGACTGCTGCAGCAGCAGTATCGGCTTCTATTAAAAAGTTTTTCTTAAATTTTTTTGGTATCTGAGGGCTATATTTTCAGTAAAGACCCAACCTAAAACTAAAACTGCAAGAAAAACTAATGCCGCCCTGTATTTAATCCTAGCGTTTTCCTTAAATACAATGAACCAAATCGTAAAAGCAGCCAGGATAATAAACATAGCCCTGACTGCTTGAATAGGTATGCCTGTCGAGTTTATAAAAGTCTTTTCATTTAAAAAAGTGGCTGGAAAAATTTTCGCTGCGGGCACAATTAGCTGAGTTAAGGCAAATAACCCGATGATAACAGCTAGTAATAAAAAATCTTGCTTCTTTGATTTCGCAATATCTTCTTTGCTTTTTCTATAGATAGCGAAGCTCGTCCATAATCCACCTATAAAACCGAAGATATAACGCGAGAAGACGTCTATGCCGACTATGCCATTAAGGCTCCATCCAAATAGTAGAATTAAAATGGCCGGTAGGAGTATCCATCTTCCATAAGCCTTACCAAATATTTTCTGCGCTTCATCGCGGCCTATTTCAGAAAAAAATAAGAATGAGGCTATTAAAATTAACAAGCTAATAAATTGGAAAGCTTGAGGATCGGCGACACTTAACCCCAATAAATCCAGCCATTGTTGTGCTCCTTGCATGAAGCCAAATAATGCCAACCATTTCAAAAAGAGTTGATTTTTATTAGTAATGAATAAAAGGTAGGAGATCGCTCCCAGGATAATGAAGCTTAAACCATATATGAAATATACGTAATCGATCTGGTTAGTAAAGAAATTCTCCATCTTTATTTTAGGAAGTCAAAATACACGGCGACAATAAGCGCAAGCGCCGAGGAGACAAATATTAAGAAATAATTGATTCTGTCCTTATTCGAACATAGGGCGCAGAGTATAGAGCCTAGAAGCTGGCGGTCCTCTTTCTCTATTTTATCCGCTTGCGAAACCTTATCCATAAGATTTCTGCTGACGATTAGCTTATAGCGCGCCCTCTCTACTTTGAATTTATATACGAAGAAAATTAAGAATCCGGCAACTCCTACGTACCAGGCGATCTGCCCGTAAGCAGGGTCTAGGTGGGTAAGGACGGTGACCACGCGCAAGGCTATTGTGGCCACCATCCCTATAATGAAAAATATCCACGAGAGATGACTTTCATTGCATCTCTTATACTCGGCGCAATTAATACAAACCTTATCCTGCATGCCTTCTCTTATTAATCCTACCTCCTGCCTCCGCCTCCACCGCCGCCTCGCTGACCGCCGCCTCGCTGACCGCCGCCCTGGCCTTCTCTTTTTCTGTCAGGGCTCGCGCCTGGCCCGCCTTTCGGTCCGGGCTTATTCTCCCAGTTGGTACCCGGCCCGCCCTTCGGCCCCGGAGGATTATTATCTCTATCGCCTCGCTGGCGCCACTGATTTACCTCTGTTTTATCAACAGTGCCATCCTTATTCGCATCAGCTTTTTTCTCCCAAGGCCTGTTTACCTCTGATTTCCGCTCTTTCCACTGCCCCATCTCAGTCCGGTCTACTGCTCCGTCTTGATTCGTATCGGCTTTCTTTTCCCAGCCTGTATCTACCTGTGATCTGTCCTGCTGTCTTTTCCTCCATTGGTCCGCTTCAAAATCATCCACTACTCCGTCATTATTCGTATCTGCCTTACGCTCCCAGCCGGTATCTACCTGAGCTTGATCTTCTCCGTAATTCTGCTGCCTACCTCTCTGCCTCCATTGACGTACTTCAAAATCGTCTACTATGCCGTCCTGATTAGTATCGGCTTTTTTTTCCCATTCCTCATCCACCATTGCTTTTTGAGCTAATTTGCTATCCTGAAGACCGCCTCCGCCTTGCGGCTGCGCATAGGCGTTTAATTGAAGGAGTAAAGCCGACACCGTTACCAGCAAAACAAACAGCAAAATACACTTTCGCATACCCCCCCTCCTTTTTTATAATTATAGCAGCTGGAATGCGACAATTAATGAACTTTATTGAGAAAAAATATTCTTTAAGTCTTCTTTTGTTTTATCCAGAGATATTTTTGCGGAAGATTCAATATCTTCGGCTGCTGATTTTATATCTTTAACACCCTCATCCAATATCTTATTAGCTGACTGCTTGATATTGGCTGCTTGTCCCTTAATATCAATTTTTGCCAAATCCTCTATGCCTATCCGCGAGAGGATCTTTTTTAGAATATCGCCTGCAACTTTAGAAGGGTCAGTCACATCGTAGAATGTTTCTTCGAAATTAAGATTAAATTGCATTGTTTTATATCCTACCCTTCCTATCTTAAGGAAAAGTTCATCAATCTTTACTTCAGGAGGCTTAGCGCCACCGGGCTTAGGCATAAGCAAGGCAAGAGAACTAAAGTTAAGCTTACCCTGTTCATTTAAAACAGCAGCGAGCTCTTCGATCTCGATCTTTACCTTTTTAAGGTGTACCCGGTTGCCAAGCAATCCCCATAGATCATAATTAACATAAATCTGCGGGATATCCGCCATTAATTCGCCGGCAAAGCCAGAGGGATTATATATCTTCAGGGAATCGACTCCAACGCTGGGGCTCAAGAGCCCTATATTGATCTTCTGCACCTGGACTTTAACGCCTGCCAGCGCCTCGATCCCTTGAGTCACCGCCATCTTAACGATAAAATTCCTGGCTACAACCACAAGGACAACTGCGCATATAGACAGCGCAAGAATACTAATTAATATTTTTTTCATCCTTTCTGCTCCTTGTTAAGATAAGCTATTTTACCGCTAAAACGGAAGGTTTTCAACCCTATTTAACGGAATCCTATCGGTGGTTTTTTAGAGGCAGGCGGTGGCTCAAGGAGCTGTTTTATCGTTTCAAAGATAATCTTTATTTTTTCGTCATGATTTGCATACTTTCTTTCTAGCGCTTCTATTTTCACGGCTAAGTCTTTGTGCGTAAGAACTAGTTCCCTTAACTTAACAAACGCGCGCATAATCTGGATATTCACCCTGATTGCGCTTTTACTATTTAAAACGCTGGAGAGCATGGCAACGCCTTCCTGCGTAAAAACATAGGGTAAATATCTCCTACCACCCCAACTTGAAGTCACAAATCGCGACCTCAAAACTATAATTTCTTGTTTTGTAAGTAGATACATAAAGTCTGGCGGGAAACGAATCTTATTTCTTCTTACGGCTTGAATTAGGGCAAGCCCCTAACTTAAGGTTACGGGCTTTATAGACGTAGACTGTATTGAGAAAATCAGCGCGCTACGAAATTAAAGAGGTATCCGGTAAAGATTATGGCTAAGGTGGTTATGCCAAAGAAAATCGCGATTAATTTTAACTTCATCGCCCTGCGCAGCATAATCGCCTCAGGCAGACTTAAAGCAGAGATAGCCATCATAAAGGCTAATACCGTACCCAATGGGAACCCTTTCTGAAATAAAACTACCGCTACAGGAAGTATCGCCGCACAGCCCCCATACAGGGGGACGCCTAAGAGAGTGGCGATAGGAACCGAAAAGAATCCTGCCTTGCCGACTATCCTCTGTACGGTTTCCTGAGGTATAAAATTATGTATTAGGGCCCCTACTCCAACGCCTACTAATATCCAAACCCAGAGCTTCTTGATAATCGAAAGCGCCTCGTATATTCCAAAAGAGAGCCTGCTCTTAAAACCTCGGTAGGGCTTTCCTCCGTCAAAAACGCTGGCATCGGGCTTGATGATATCTTTAGCGAGTAATCCCTCAAGGCGTAATCTTGCCAAAACAAGACCGGAGACTACTCCGATGGCAATTCCGCTTATAACATAGAGAATTGTAATCTTCCAGCCGAAGAAACCCAGCATCAATACCACCAAGTATTCGTTGATTATCGGAGAGGTTATCAGAAAAGAAAATGCAATCCCTAAGGGTATCCCGGCCTCAAGAAGACTAAAGAAGATCGGGATCGAAGAGCACGAACAAAAAGGAGTGACCGCGCCAAAAATGGCAGCGAAAAAATTTCCAAACCCCCTACTCTTGCGTAACCATTCCTTGATCTTGCGCTGAGGCAGAAATGTCCTCAGGAAACCAATGGCAGTAATCATAGCAAAAAGCAGGAGGATGATCTTTAGGGAATCGTAGAGAAAGAAATTTAAGATCCCAGCCGGCTTTGATGAACTAGGAAATCCTAAAACATTATAAACAAACCGATCAACTACTAGCTGCAGCATGATTTATTTTTCCCTTCCGGTGGCTTACAACAACAGGGCCCTGATTTAGCCTTATCCTCCATCTTCTTATCAATCTTATCTAATAACTGTGCGAAAGATTTCTTAATCTTGCCCAAAAGCGGTAACTTGGCTTCCTGCTTCATAGTCAGGCCCGTCCTTTCTTAATTTTACAACATCCGCCTTCAATCATTATTGCTTTGATATTCACTAACCCATCGGCTATTTTTCTCTGGGCAGAAGTCAAAATCCGAGAGAACGTCGGCCGGGAGACCTTCATTAACCTTGCGGCATCTGCCTGTTTTAATCCTTCCAAAAAAGCCAGACGCAGCGCTTCGAATTCGTCAATAGAGAGGAAAACCCCTTCGCATTTGTTCAGGGGTTTACACTGAGGCTTGAAACAGCGCTCGCCCGGAGCGCATTTTACCCATCTGGTCTTTTTCGGCCTCAAAACTGGCCCCCCTTAGTTATGAACATATGTTCATAACTAGCCTAACATATGTTGCTGTTTTGTCAATAAAAAATCCCGGGGAGGAAAACCTGCCGGGGAGATATCAAGGTAAAAATACCTTTAAAAATTCTATAAATAGACTACATCATCCGGATAATATAACGAAAGAAATAAAAGCATGTAATCTCTTAGGTGCCTGGTAAGCAAAAAGTTATTCCTTATATG
>VGKF01000018.1 GCA_016867175.1 Candidatus Omnitrophota bacterium
TCTACCCGAACAAGGGCTAGGCAGGTTAAAGGTAGCCTTATCAGTAGCCAGCTCTACCAAATCGTCTTTTTCCTTTACATTATCGCCCTCTTTGAAATACCAGTAGGATACAGTCGCTTTTTCTATTCCCTCTCCTAATTCCGGCAAGACTACCTTTGCCATATTAAGGCCTCCTTAAATGATCCCGCCGCATTCTTGCATTCTGCAAGAATGCAAGAGGCGGGAGAATTAATCCCTAAAGCTCGCGAGTAGTACTTTGGTGTTTATTACCAAAGTACTACGAAGCGCTTAGCTGTCGGGACCTACAAAATACCTCCTGAAAACTTTTTATTAAATTTTCTTTTAGGTTATCTATTTTTAAGTCCCTGCCTAAAATATCTTCCGCACAAGTCATCTCTATATCCATGCCGCAGGGTTTAATCAAACGGAATCCGCCTAAATCATCGCTTTCAATATTAATACTTAAGCCGTGAAAAGTTATCCAGTTCTTAATGGATATACCGATTGAGGAGATCTTTTTACTGCCTATCCAGGCGCCGGTTAATCCACTGCGGTTCCCAGCGCATATACCTAAGCCAGCAAAAAAAGAGATTGCCACCTGTTCAAGTTGACGCAAAAATAAATTTATATCTTTTTTTAAATAGCCGAGGTTAAATATAGGATAACAGGTAATTTGCCCTGGGCCATGGTAGGTAATATCTCCCCCCCTTTCAACGCGCAATAGGCCTATCCCTCTTTTTTGCAACTCTTCCCGAGAGACTAAAAGACTATCCTCTTTGGCGGTTCTGCCCAGAGTAATAACCGGATAATGCCTGCAGATAATAAGGGCTGACTCCAGCAGTCCTTCCCTAACCTCAAGATGGATTTTTTTTTGTAAGGATAGGGCCCGTTCGTACTCTATCAGACCTAAATCAAATATCTCAAACTTCATTTTATCTTCTTAAAGCCTCTGGGATGATTTCAGACAAGGTAGGATGCGCAAAAATAGTATTTTTTAATTGAAGGGCTGTGATTTTATTCTGCATAGCTACGGTTAAAACGCTGATTAGTTCTGTTGCCCGCGGCCCGATAATAGAGGCACCCAGTAACTCTTGTGTATTCTTTGTGGAAATTATTTTAATAAAACCCTCTGTTTCATCCAGTATGCGCGCCATGCTAGAAGTTAAGAAGTCAAGCTTATGCACCGCTATCTCTTTCCCTTGGGCCAATGCCTCTTCTTCACTTAACCCTATACTGGCTATTTCAGGATCAGTAAAAATACAACTTGGTATCAGGCCATCTGCCTTCTTAGGATCGCTTAGATGAACCATATTTTCTACGGCTAATACCCCCTGATAGCTTGCCGCATGCGCCAACATAGACCTGCCTGTGCAATCTCCGGCTGCATAGATATTTGCTATATTAGTCCTTAGATTTTGATCTACGATAATCTTGCCGTTATCTAATTTGATTCCGACTTGATCTATTGCTAGGCCGTCGGTATCAGGGGCCCTGCCTATGCAACAGATACTCATTTGATAATCAGCGAGATTTATAGCCGAGGCATCCGTATTAGTACTAATCTTAATCCCCCTCTTTTTAAAAACGCCCTCTAATTTTCTAGCTATTTCTTGATCCAAGCCTGGCAATATCCGCGGCATAAGTTCAACTATAGAGGCTGAAGAGCCCAGGGCATTAAAAAGGCTGGCGAATTCGCAGCCGATAACCCCCCCTCCTATAACCAACAGTGATTTAGGGAGTTCTTTAATTTCTAATAACTCATCGCTGGTTAAGGGCCTTGGGTCCAAGTTAGCTATGGCTTGCGGCATATGCGGCCTTGAGCCGCAGGCAATCAGGATAAATCTGGTATTTAGCTTTTGCCCGGCCACTTCCACGGTATCAGCTGACAGGATTTGGGCTGGGCCGCTTAAAAGATCTATGCCTTTAAGCATAAGGCTTATGCCGCTTTGCAGTTGCTGGATAATAAGCTCTTTTCTTTTCTGGATTTGCGAAAAATTAACGGTAGGGGTTGTTGCTTCTATACAAAAGTTTTTAGCTTTCTTTATTGAGGAATAAATCTTGGCAGACTGCAGTAGTGTTTTAGTGGGAATGCATCCTAAGTTAAGGCAGGTTCCTCCGGGTTTATTTTTTTCTGCGATAGCGACTTTTAAACCTAGTTCTTTGGCTCTTATCGCAGCATTGAAACCAGCCCAGCCTGCGCCGATAACCACCAGGTCATATTGCATAGTTATATCTTAATAGCCTTGCACTGCTCTCTAAGACGGGCTGCGCAACTAAGAAGCGCGTCTTTTTCCTGCTCATTTAAATCCAGCTCTATAATCTGTTCGATGCCGGATTTACCCAGGCGGCAGGGAACACCTATGCACAGATCCCTGATTCCGTATTCGCCATTAAGGTACGTTGAAACACCCAAGGTGCGTTTTTCATCCCTTACTATAACCCTAACCAGCTCTGCGATTGCTGCTGAGGGAGCAAAATAAGCGCTTCCGCTGCCAAGCAGAGAAACTACTTCTGCTCCGCGGCCTACTGTCTTTTGTATGAGTATATCCACCCTCTCTTTATTTAGAAGCTCCTCTAAAGCTACCCCCTTGATATTTGTGAATCTGGCCAAGGGAAGCATACCTTCGCCATGCGAGCCAATAACCATAGCTTCAATATCCCCGATTGCAAGATTCAACTCTCCGGCAATCAGGCTAACAAACCTGGAGGTATCCAGGGTTAGGCCCATGCCAAAGACTTTTTCTTTTTTAAACCCGGTTGCCTCAAGGGCTAGGCGGGTCATAAGATCCAGGGGGTTGGTAACTACTATTAGGATAGCCCCGGGGCTTAATTTCTTAACCGCCTGGGCAGTCTGGCGTAGTATCTGGGAGTTTTTGTTCAATAAGTCTTCGCGGGTCATCCCTGGCTTTCTGGGAAGACCCGCTGTAATCACCACAATATCAGAATCAGCTATAGCAGAGATATCATCGCTGCCTTTGATATTATAATTTAGTCTTAATATGGAGCGGCTATCTTCTAAGTCAAAGGCCTTGCCTTTGGCAAGGCCTTTGACTATATCGACCAGAATAACCTCGCCCAGCTGCTCTTGGGCAATACGCAGCGCTGAAAGGCTTCCTACATTACCTGCGCCGATTATGCTTATCTTCATTTATTTAGAGTTTTTATGATGGCATCTGCCATCTCTTGAGTACCGACGCTTGCGGGGTCATCGCGGTTAGATTTTAAATCATAAGTTACAGACTTGCCTTCTGCTAATACCTTCTTTATAGCCTCTTTTAGCTTTCCGGCAGCAAGATCTTCACCCAGATACTCCAGCATCAGTACCCCTGAAAGAATCATTGCCGTAGGATTAACCTTATTCTGCCCCTGGTATTTAGGCGCTGCTCCATGCACAGCCTCAAATACTGCCATATCTTTACCGATATTTGCCCCCGGGGCAACCCCTAACCCTCCGACTAGGCCAGCACAGAGGTCTGAAATAATATCTCCGTAGAGGTTAGGCAGCACTAAGACGTCATAATTTTTTGGTTTCTGGACCAACTGCATGGACATATTATCTACTATCGCTTCTTCAAAGAGTATTTTGCCTTCATAGTCTTTTGCAACTTCGCGGGCTGTCTTCAGAAAAAGACCGTCGGTAAACTTCATGATATTGGCCTTATGTACCGCTGTTACTTTTTTACGGCCGGCCTTTAGGCAATACTCAAAGGCAAAACGCACAATACGCTCTGAGGCGTATTTAGAGATCGGCTTAATGGAAATACCCGAATCAGGGCGTATTTTTCTATCGGCAAGCTTCTCTATTTTTTCGATCAGCTCTTTTGCCTGGCTAGACCCTTCTTCAAACTCAATGCCAGAGTATAAATCTTCGCTATTCTCCCTGACAATCACCAGGTCTATATCCTGATAGCGGCTCTGCACGCCTTGATATGATTTTGCCGGACGTACGCAGGCATAAAGGCCCAAGGCCTGCCTGATTGCTACATTAACCGAACGAAATCCCTCTCCTATCGGCGTAATAATAGGGCCTTTAAGGCAGACCCTATTCTTTCTTATGGATTCCAGGGTAGCCGCTGGCAAAAGCTCACCCGTTTTTTCCTTTGCCTCTGCGCCGGCAAGCTCTCTTGCCCATTTTATCTTTACGCCGGTAGCGTCAATGCATCTTTGCGCTGCCTCTGCAACCTCTGGCCCTATACCGTCACCCGGTATTAATGTTACATTGTGCATTTGTTTCAAAATTTTAGCTCTTTGTGTTTTTTGAAATAATTTACCGCACCACCCTCTTTCAGCATCTCTTGCATGAAAAGAGGAAGCGGCTTTATGCTTATCTCGGTGTTTTTAGTTATATTTCTGACCAGGCCTTTATTTAAATCTATATCGAGGCTGTCGTTTTCGTCTATCCCATCAGTATCCACTTCTACTAAGGGTAACCCTATATTAAATCCGTTACGGTAAAAGATACGCGCAAACCTCTTGGCCAAGATGGCGGTGATACCGGTCTCTTTTATTACCAGCGGCGCCTGCTCGCGCGATGAACCCATGCCGAAGTTATCGCCTGCTACTATAATCGAGGAACCGGGGCTAATCTTTTTATGAAATTCAGGGTCAATATCCTCCATAATATGCTTGGCCAATTCTTTTATATCGGTGATGGCAAACTTATACCTTCCGGAGATAATTAAATCCGTATTGATATTTTTTCCGAGCTTAATGGCCCTGCCTACTATATTCATTTTTTATAGGTGCCGGAATTCATCCGGATTTTTGATTTTAGACATCGCCACATCCATGCTGATACGGCCCTGCTGGAAAAGCTCTTTTAAAGACTTATCCATGGTCTTCATGCCGTATTGGCTGCCGGTCTGCATGAGCGTGGGTATCTGCTCAATCTCCTGTTCGCGGATAAGATTTCTTATGCCCGGGGTGCCGATCATAACCTCGGTAGCCAATACCCGTCCATGCCCGGAGGCAAGCGGAAGTAAAAGCTGAGAAATAACTCCCTGGAGGCAGTCTGCCAGCTGCAGCTTCACCTGTTGTTGCTGATGGGAAGGAAAAACATCAATAATCCTCTCGACGGTCTGCGGGGCATCGGGCGTATGCAAGGTTGCCAGGACTAAGTGCCCGGTCTCAGCGGCTGTGAGGGCAGTTGAAATCGTTTCTAAGTCCCTCATCTCGCCGACTACAATCACATTAGGGTCTTGCCTGAGCGCATGCCTGAGCGCCTCGGCAAAAGAATGCGTATCCGCATAGACCTCTCTCTGCTTAATGATGCTCTTTTTGTTTGAATGCAGGAATTCAATCGGGTCTTCAATGCAGATAATCAGGCACTCCTTTTCGTTATTAATCAGGTCGATCATCGCCGCCAGGGTAGTGGTCTTGCCTGTCCCCGTAGGCCCGGTCAAAAGCACCAGGCCGTTTGGCTTACGCGCCAGGTCAATCACATTAGAAGGCAAGCCTAAGCTCTCGATGCTGGGTATAACCAACGGCACGCGCCTAAAGGCAGCCTCGACTGTGCCTCTTTGCATATGGATGTTGACCCTGAACCTGTCCATCCCGGGAAGCGCAACCGAAAAATCCAACTCCAGGTTTTTTTCAAACATCTCCTTCTGCGGATTATTGAGTACGCTGTATATTGTCCTCTTTAAATCATCTCTGCTTAAGGCAGGATAATCCATTCTGTACAATCTTCCGTCGATACGTAAGACCGGCGGTTCTTTTTCGGTCAGGTGCAGGTCTGATGCTTTTTTTTCTATGCATAACAAAAGCAGGTCCTTAATCTCCATGTGCTTGGCCTCCCTATTCAAGAAAATCGCCTCAGGCGGATAACTTTAAGCGATTTTCGCAGTGGTTAGGAAAGTATTTTATGCTTTCCTATGCCATTAAATATTTACCCGGATCGGTTATTCTTCCCTCAATTGCCGAGGCAGCTACTGTCGCCGGAGAAGCCAGGTAAATAAAGGCGTTGGGGTTTCCCATGCGGCCCTTAAAATTCCTATTGGCAGAAGAGATAACTATTTCTCCGTCTGCCGGTATTCCGTTATGCGTGCCTACGCAAGGCCCGCATCCCGGGGCAACCACGACTCCCCCAGATTTTACAAATACATCTATAATCCCAGCCTCCATTGCCCTTAAGAATACGGAGCGCGAGGCAGGCGCAACAATCAACCTTACCCCCGGGGCAACCGACCTAGATTTCAATACCTGGGCTGCGGTCTTTAAATCCGTAAGCCTTCCGTTGGTGCAGGTACCTAAAAATGCCTGATTTATTTTTATATCCCTTAGCTTGGATGCGGGTACGACATTATCCACGCTATGCGGCCTGGCAACTAAGGCCTTTAATTTAGAAACATCGTATTCCAGTACGCGCTCATATTGCGCATCGCAGTCAGCCGTCACCGGCTTTAACTTCTTACCCTTGGGGATTTTTTTTGATAGCCAAGAAATGGTAGTTTTATCAATCGGCATAAAACCTGCCTTTGCCCCCATCTCTACCAACATATTACAGATGGTAAAGCGGCCGTCCATATCCAGGCTATCGATCGCCGGTCCATAAAATTCAACAGCTTTATAGGTAGCCCCCGCTGCTCCCAGGTCAGCAATAATATGCAGGATGATGTCCTTGGCAAATACGCACCTGGGGAGCTTGCCTTTAACTATTATTTTGTAGGTTCTCGGAACCTTAAACCAATTTTTTCCGTTAGCCAGGGTCAAGCTTAGATCAGTAGAGCCTACCCCGGTTGAAAATACCCCTATTGCCCCGTAAGTACAGGTATGTGAATCTGCGCCCAAGACCAGGTCTCCGGGTAGTATTGCCCCTGATTCAGGTATAACCTGATGGCAAACCCCGCAACCGATATCATAGAGCTGCGTGCGATAATCTAAGGCAAAGGTGCGCATCTTCTTATGCACCCTTGATACGCCTTCGCTGGGAGAAGGCGCGCTATGGTCAATAACCATGCAAAACTTAGTCTTTAGCTTATCTGCTCCCAGCTCTTTTATCCTATCAATGATAATGGAAGAGGTGCCGTCTTGGCCAAAGGCAAAGTCAACCTCGCAGAGAGCAAAATCATCCGCACTTAAATCCTTTTGCGCATGCCTGCTTAATATCTTTTCCGCGATGGTTTTGCCCATTAAAGCTTATTCACCCACTCCTCTATCCTATCCATCCCCTTTTTCAATTCCTCGATGCTAGTAGCAAAGCTTATACGCACATAATCATCCCTGCCGAAGCCATCTCCGGGGATAACAGCCACAGAGGTTTCATCAAGCAGCCTGTTGGCAAAGGACAGGGAATCAAGCTTAGTATCTTTAATCCTGCAGAATATATAAAAAGCGCCCTGCGGCAGCACAAAACTCATATTTTTAATGCCCTTTAGCCTCTCTACCGTATAATCCCTTCTCTTCTGGAATGCCTGACACATAGAACTAGAGAAGTCTTCTGAAGAGTTTAGGGCTGCTACTGCTGCCTTCTGGGCTATTGAATTCGGGTTAGATGTTGAGTGATCCTGCAATTTAGAGATAGCCTCGATTATGTATTCCGCGGCAGCCATATATCCTATGCGCCAGCCGGTCATGGAATAGCTTTTGGATAAACCGTTAACGGTAATAGTCAGGTCGTAGATATCCTTGCCCAGGCTTGCCAGGGAGGTATGTTTTAACCCGTCGTAGATGATCTTTTCGTAAATCTCATCGCTGATAACAAAGATTTTTTTCTCTACGCAAATCTTGGCTATTTGTTTCAGCTCGCCTTCGTTATAGACGCATCCGGTAGGATTAGAAGGGCTATTTAAGATAAGCGCCTTGGTTTTCTTAGTAATATGTTTATGCAGGTCATCGGGATTAATCTTAAAATTATTTTCTGGGGCTGTCTTTATAAAACGCGTTACCCCTTCAAAAACCCTGACCATTTCCGGATAACTCACCCAGTATGGAGAAGGTATTAATACCTCATCTGCCTTATTGAGCAGCGCGGCTAGTGCGTTAAAGATGCTGTGCTTGGCGCCACAGGAGACTACTACCTGGCCAGGTCCATAAACCAGGGAATTATCTTTCTTAAATTTTTCACAGATAAGGTTTTTTAATTCAGGAATACCGGCGGTAGGGGTGTATTTTGTGAAGCCTGATTTTATCGCGGTAATTGCCGCTTCTTTGATAAAATCCGGGGTATCCATATCAGGCTCGCCTGCGGCTAAATTAACCACATCGCGGCCTTCGCTTTTAAGCTTTTTAGCCTTTGAGGTGATAGTAAGCGTCGAGGAAGGATGTATATTCTTTAGGCGTTCGGCTAAGCGCGTATCAATTAACATCGAAGTATCTTAAAAGGTTAGAGGGAATCTCTTTCTTTCTTAAATATACTTCTCAAGCCTCCCAGGAATTTTTTAGTCGGCTCTTTTTTCTGAATAGGCGGCTTTTCTCTCTCTTTAGTCTTGACTTCTGCTTTTTTCTCCTGTGCGGGTTTCTCTTTTATTGGCTCGGTTGCCTCTTTTGCTGGCTCCGGCCTCTTATCTACTGCCTCAGGTTGCGCCCCTTTTAGGGCCTTTTTAGGATGCCTACGCTCTTTCTTTTTTATCTCTACCAGCTCTAGGATCGCCATTGACGCGCTATCTCCGCGCCGAGGCCCTAAATTAAGCACCCGGGTATAACCGCCTTTTCTTTTATCAAAACGCGGTCCAATATCGCTAAAAAGCATGCTTACTAATCGGTGGTCCTGTAGTATTTTAAAGGAGCGCCTGCGGGCAGCTAAGGTGTTCTCCTTAGCCAAAGAAATCAGCTGATCCACAAGCGGCTTAACAGCCATAGCCCTTGCTTTAGTAGTGCGGATACTCTGATATATAAACAAGCTCCTGGCAAGGCCTTTTAACGTTGCCTTGCGCCAGGCGCCAAAACGACCCAATTGTAATCTCTTTCTCGTATGTCTCATTTTAAGTCTTCTTTAGTTTTTTTGTATCTATCTGCATGCCTAGGTTCAAGCCCATCCCAACCAAGAGCTCTTTGATTTCGGTAAGCGACTTTTTCCCGAAATTCTTAAAGCCCAGCATCTCGTCCTCTGTCTTCTTGACCAGCTCCGCTATGCTCTTAATGTTAGCTTCCCTTAAACAGTTAGAGCTCCTTACCGATAACTCCAGCTCAGAAATAGGGAGTTTTAATTTTTCGTATAAAACTGCCTCTTCTTTTGTCATTTCTGGCTCTTCTTCTATCTCGTCGGGCAACTGGCCAAAGTTGACGAATATATCGAGATGCCTCTGCAATATGTTAGAGGCATAAAGCAGCGCATCCTTAGGGTTGATAGCGCCGTTAGTCCAGATTTCCAACACCAACTTATCGTAATCCGTCCTTTGGCCGACGCGGGTATTCTCAACGGAAAAGTTAACCCTTCTTACCGGGGTAAAGATGGAATCTATCGGGATCACGCCGGCTACAGTATCTTCCTTCTTATTTAATTCTGACGGGACATAGCCCCTGCCCCTGGCAACCTCCATCTCTATATTAAACTTGGTATCCTTGGTC
>VGKF01000019.1 GCA_016867175.1 Candidatus Omnitrophota bacterium
TGCAGGTATATTGTCTACGCTGTCTCCCGTAAGAGCAAAGAAATCTGTTATCCTTTCAGGGGCCAGGCCGAAACGCTTGGTTACTTCCTGCTGATCGTAAAGCTTGCCTTCTTCCTCGTATGGGCTAAAGACCTGCGTATTTTCATCTACCAGCTGCAGTATATCTTTATCAGAGCTTACGATCACGACAGAGAGGCCCTGCTCTTTGGACCTTCTTGTTATAGTAGCGATAATATCATCCGCCTCAAAACCCTCCTTCTCAAAGATCGCTAGGCCCTGGGCCCTGATTATCTGCTTGATCAGCGGTATTTGAGAAGAAAGTTCATCCGGCATAGCCGGACGCTGTATTTTATAATCTTTAAACTTCTTTTGCCTAAAGGTATCCCGCGAAACATCAAAACATGCTGCCAGATAGTCAGGCTTTTTATCTTTTATAATCTTCTTAAGCATCCTCATGAATCCGTAGATTGCGTTTGTGGGCTGGCCGAAAGAAGTAGAGAGCGCCCTGAAGGCATGAAATGCACGATAACAAAATGCGGTAGCATCGATTAAGTAAATCTTCTTTTTTGGCATTAATTAAACATGGAGACTAATAGGGGATGGCAAAGACGCAGCCTTCTATTCTAAGAGTTTTCTACGAACCTTCTCTACAAATTCGTTTATTTCGTTATTGGAAGGGTCAAGGTACCCTGCTACAGTTGCCTCCTTTAAAGCGGTAACATATTCGCGCCTGGCGAAATTCTCTTTGGCACTCCTTAGATTGTTTGCAGCGCGGGACTTATTATCAAACTTTACCGTCTCAGGGCCCTTATCGCTTGAGAATAAGCTGACTTTCGGGCCCTCGGAAGAAAGATAGGCATGCTTGCCCAAAGCTGCCTGGCCCTTACTCGCCTGTTTTAGGTTAGCCTTATATTCTTCTTCTATCTGACGATATGCACCCGGGGCAGCCTGCTCGATCTCACCTAAGCGTTTACGCGCTGCCTGGGCCCAGGGGTCATTAACTCCCCCCAAAACAGAGCGGCGTATCCAGCAGACTACTGCCTTGGCATAATCTTTTTGTCCTTCATAAAGAAGCGCGAGGTTAGTGTAACTATTGGGGTAACCGGGATCGATCTCAGTAGCCTTAAGATACATCTCTTCTGCCCTGGCTATATCTCCTAAAGTCTCATAGATAATACCGATATCATTATAAAGGACTACGTAACTTGGATCAAGATAGAGCGCTTTCTGGTAGTAGATAAGGGCAGCTTCGAATTTTTCCTCTTTCTGTAATTCATACCCCTGGACGCGGTAAATCCTGGCCTGTTTCTGTATCTCTGTCAGTTCTGACTCAGCGCAAAAAGCGGATCTTACCAGGAAAAACAGGAATACCGTTATATAAAAAGGAGGAAATCGAGAGGGGTGATTTGACATTGCTATATTAAATATATAGGAAATATCTTAAAACGTCAAGGGAAAAATATCTTCCAGGGACGGTTCTGACTATCTCTAAAATAGTGTCAGAACCGTCCCTGCTTTTTTACATAATCGGCGGCATAGATAGTGCCGGGTGTCCCACCTTGTTCAAAAAGGCTACCAGCTCTTCGGAAGCAGTAGCTACTGTTTCATCGGCAATCTTATCCAAAAGCACAGGATCCCCTAATTCTTGGGCGCGTTGTTTTAACTTATCCATAAGAAGCTCTTTAAGTTCTTTAGGCATCCAGACCAGCCTTTTTAGCCCGCCTTCAGAAGAAATAAATTTTCTGCTGGTCAAATATAATTTACCTACGCCTAAAAAGCCAGGCGTCTGTACCCCGCCACCCACTGAACCGGCCAGGGTAGTAAAGGTCATCCCGCAGGGCGTCATCCCGGCATAATCACGATTGACTACCATCACCCCGTTTGCCTCTGGTATAATTGCTACGATACATTCAAAGCAACCGCAGGAAGACTGCGGGGCATCCATCAACGAATACATACTCACTTTATCTATGGTCTTATTAGATTTATTACAAACAAACTCGTTTACGCTATTCCATTGCCCGGTCTTTTCATTAAGTACCTCTCCCTTTGTTATGGGTTGGTTAGGTCCGCTAGGCATAATCTCAAAAGAGGCCTTGGCATCCAGCCAGGAATAAGCGCCACAGAGGCCCAGGCGTTCGGGCGTAACAATACAGACGTGATTTGGGGCAAAGGACTGGCAGAGCAGGCAGGAATAAAAGGTGTCTACGTTCTCGTCGGTCATACCGCTTAAGCGTTCGTCGCGCTGGTTGAATGTGCGCCTAGCTGCCTGAAGTAATTTTTCCACGTCTTCTTTTTTGGTGTAAAGCTTGACCTGTATCTTATCCACAATAGCATTATATTCCTGATGCAGCATGGCATGCAGGATCACTCCCAGATGTTTAAGCCTGAACCCCTTATCAAAGGCATCCTGGGATATCCTGATCCAGTTCATGTCGCGCTGTCCGATATGCATAATCCCCATGGCATAATTTATAAAACGGTGGACCTGGCGTTCCAGGATAGGCTCAAAATCCTTCTGCATCTTGCGGCCTGCGACTTCAACGATAATAGCCAAAGGCATAGACTTCTGGCCTGGTTTAAGCTGGTCTATATCTTCTCCGATTAATTCTACCTTGCCATCCTGGACACTATCCGAAGGGCAGGTAATCAGGTATTCAAAGGAAAAACCGCCCTTACCTCCGAACTCAACCCAAAGCTGCTCTTTTCTTACCCGCTCGCCTTCAAAGGCAGCAGCATAAGGAACCGGGATATCTATACTGCTTACTTTTACCTTAAGGCCCCTGGCCTCAATACACTTAGCAGCTAATTTCTTATAGTCCTTCTCAGTTACCAAGGCCTCAAAAAGCGTAGTCTCGATCTTAGGCAATTGCGGGACCTCTAAATCCGTAATAATAGGAAAACCCATGGCTAATGCCCCTAAGCCAGTAGCCACTAACACCTCATCCGCATGGCTAAGCAGCACTACAAAGGCCGGTACTTTTTGTTGAGAGTACTGCAATATTTTCTCCCACTCTCCGCTTTTATGACCGCCGTACATAAGCGGCGCACGCACTGCCCAGTTCACCGCATATATAGCCGAGAGGTAGTCCTCGCCTAAAGGCACGATGTAATTATCCAGGCCGATCCCTACCTTTTCTTCTTCAAGTTGTTTTTTGAATGTCTTTCCCTCGATATTACCTACTAAGATACTGACAATACTCCTGCTTTGAAAATCTCGCACCAGCTGTAGGGCTGCCTTACTGTCTTTAGCCGGGCCTAAGATCACGGCGATGCCGGCAATCCTTCCGTCAACTAATTGAATCCCCAGGGCGCGTAAGAGCGTATCCGAGAGAAAGCCTGCACAGCCTGCCTGCGGATGCTCCTTATCCAGGTATTTAAGAACGGCTAATACCTCTTCGCAAAAAAGCGTGCTCAACCCTTTATTCAATATCCCGCCTAAGGCCTCAATTTTAAGGCCGCTTACAGCTGCCTTATTATCATTGAGATTGCGGGCCTGCTTTATAACCTCCTGGCAATCTCCCAAGGTCTTTACCTCAAGCTTCAAAAACGCATTAGCTAAGGGCAAATAATAGTTAGTCTCCGGGAACCCTATCTTCTGTTGGGGCCCGTTCTCCTCTATGGCCTTCTCTACGGCCTGCTGAGCAGCTTTTAAGATAGCCTCTGCGCCCTTAGTGCCTAGTTGTATTAAGACGTCTGCTGACATGGTATTTTTCCCCTTTCGATTAATCCGTTAAGAACCCCGGCGACCATTGAACCCTCCTGCGCTGCCTGCTCCCATGATTTTTCTTTTGTAATGTTGCCCTCTTTGTTGCATACGCTGCCGCAGGCAAAGATATTTTCTAAATTAGTACGCATGTTATCATCAACAATAATGTATCCCTGCCCTAAATTTATCCCTGTCTCTTTAAGGAAATCGGAGTTGGGCGTATAATTACCGCAAAAAACAATCAACGAGGCAGCCAGTGCCTTGCCATTATTTAGCTTCAATGCCTTTAGTTCGCTGCCCTCTCCGATAATCTCTGCCACGCTTAAGCCCGCTATCCACTCAGCCTTATCCGAAGCTACGAACCCTTGGGGTTGGGGGCCGCTGATGACCTTGACCTCTTTATCTTTTGCTGCGATTATCAAAGCCATGTCCAGGCAAGCCATAGCCTCTCCTACCAGACATACGCTTTGGGAGATGGTTAATCTTTGTTTTATCTCTTTAGCCTCTTTGAGATTATAGAGTCCGAAGACGCCGTCCTTGGTCTTGCCCGGCAGGTCCGGGAGCTCAAGCCTCTGCCCCGAGGCAATAACAAGGTAATCGTAATTTATTTTGCTATTATCTTTTAAAACCAGGCGCTGTTTTTTAATATCCAGCCTGATTAGCGGATTATTCTTTTGGATTGTTATATTATTCCTGCTGTAAAAATCCTCAGCGCAGAAAAACAAATCCTTCTCTTCTGCTTTACCGCTTATATAATCCAACAGTTGATCCCTGCGATAAGAAAGGAGCTCTTCCTGGGAAATAACTGTTATCTCGTTATTACCCTGGCCATTGATCAGAGACTGAAGGCAGGAATTGCCAGCCGCAGAATTACCGATAATGACTATCTTTGCCATGCTTATAAACCAGCAGCGTCCAAGACCAACGGCACCTTTTTATCCCAGCCGATAGGCATAATATGTATGCCCTGACAGAGGGATTTTAGTTCTTTGATTAAACGGGCAGCAATTTCAACTGAGGTAGCTACTTTATCCTTAGCCTCCTCCATCTCTTTGATCAGGCTATCCGGCACAAATACCCCGGCAACATTCTTATTCATATAGCGGGCCATGCCGGCAGATTTTAAAAGTACTATACCGCCTAGAATCGGGACCTTCAGGTGTTTAGCCTTGTTTAAAAAATTTTCAAAAGTCTTGATATCGTAAATAGCCTGCGTCTGGAAGAACTCTGAGCCAGCCTCGATCTTCTTCTCCATCTTAATAATCTGCGGCTCTATGGGGTCTGAGCCGGGATTAACTACTGCCCCCAGGCAGAACTTAGGCGCCTGGCCCTCTAATTTATTCTCCTTCATATCCAGGCCGGCCTGTAATTTAGTAGCGACCTGGAGCAATTGCACGGAATCCAAATCAAAGACAGGTTTTGCATCAGGATGGTCTCCCATTGTGGTGTGGTCCCCGGTTAAAATGAGAATATTTTCTATCCCTAATGCTGCTGCGGATAAAATATCCGACTGAAGGGCCAGGCGGTTCCTGTCGCGGCAGGTAATTTGGAATATCGGCTCAAAGCCTTTTTGCTTAAGTAAACTGCAGACTGCTAAAGACCCCAGGCGCATCACTGAGCTTTGCAAATCAGTGACATTTATGGCATCGACCCTGGTACGGATAAGCTCGGCATCCTCTAAGATAACCTTAATCTCGATACCTTTTGGCGGCCCGATCTCCGAGGTCACCATAAACTTGCCTGACTGTAATTTTTCTTTAAATGTCATTTTTTATCTTAGGGACGGTTCTGAAGTTGGACTAAAACTGTCCCCATATTAGTTTATGAGAAAGGGGCAGTTTTACCTTGAGTCCAGAACCGTCACTAACCTAGTTTTGCGGCTGCTACTACGTTACGCATGAGCATGGTCACGGTAAGCGGGCCTACGCCGCCAGGCACAGGAGTGATCATACTGGCGCGCTTTTCTGCTGCCTCAAACTCCACATCACCCACGATCTTATCCGCTACCCGGTTTATCCCTACATCTATAACAATAGCACCTTCTTTAATCCATTCACCTTTAATCAGGCCTGCCTTGCCTACTGCTACGATTAAAATCTCAGCAGCCCTGACATGCTCTTCCAATTTACCTGCCTTAGAGGTACCGATATGGCAGACTGTAGCAGTGGCGAATTTTTCTAGCAAAAGTAAGGCCAAGGGTTTGCCCACGATTTCGCTATGGCCTACTACTACCACTTCTTTCCCGTACAAATCTATCCCTGCCTCTTTCAATAGCTCCATTACCGCTGCTGCAGTGCAGGGAAGGATTACTGCCCTGCCAAAGACAATCTTTCCGATATTCGCCGGGTGCATCCCCTCCGCATCTTTCTGGGGCAGGATAAACTGGCTGATCTTTTTATAGTCTATATGCGCCGGCAAGGGCATCTGTATAATCATTCCGTTTACGGACTTATCGGAATTTAACTCCTCTATAAAAGCGATTAAAGCCTCTTCTGCAGTATCCTGGGGGAGCTTCTGAAATCTATACTCTATCCCTAAGGCCTCGGCTACCTTCTTCTGCGATCTGGCATATGCCTCAGCACCTGCATTCTCTCCTACCTGAACGCTTGCCAAGACAACCGGCCTGCCAAGTGAAGCAACCTGCTGCTTTATATCTTCTTTTGTCCTCTCCGCAATGGGTTTACCCTCTAATAATTTTGCCAACCTTCTCCTCCGTCTGTAATCTTATCTTTTTAACCATCTTATCCTTGCTCTTTAATTCTCTGCGCATAGCAGCGGCTATTTTTTTTTCTCCCAGGCTTTTAAGGTTTATCTCTACGTTAACGCAGGCTGCGGCAAAACCGGATTCCAGAAGCTGGGCTGCCACTGCCACATCACTGATTAAATTCAGATTCCCCTTCTTCACTAGCGCCGGGCACAACTTCATCCCTTCAAAAGATAGCCTGGCTACCATTAGAGGGATATTAAGGCTATCGCGTAAATTTTTAGATTTATAAGCCATTACATCCAAATCCACCAGTTCTAGGAATTTTACCCTTAGACTTTCTGATTTAGAAAATATTTCCTTAAGTTCTTTTTCGTATTTAGCATACCTGGACTTACCCAGGGTAAAATTTACTACCATACTGATCAGCGAAGCGCCTAAGGCAGCTACAAGCGCTGCTGCTGAGCCCCCTCCGGGAGCAGGCAACTTGGCTGCCAGGTCATCTAAATAATTTTTAAGAGATTTATCACAATACATCTTTTTTAAACCCCGGCCTTGTATTTTTTAGAATAATCTTATGATATTATCTTTTTACTCAATGTCAATTATAATCAATAGCCGCAGGCTCCGGTTATTTCAAAGGCATCCTGAATCAACTCTGTCTCTATAGAGCCGTTGGGACTAGCTACTATTGCTACTACATCAAACCTGGCTTTTTGATCCAGCAGCTTCTTCTCTTTTAAGAAAGCCAGGGCCAGCTGCGCAAGCTTTCTCTTTTTTGCAGGAGAGAGCGCTTCCTGCGCTAGGCCGAACCTATCTGAGGAGCGGGTCTTTACCTCTATAAAACAATAGGTACCGCGCTCCTTAGCAATAATATCTATCTCGCCAAGCCTATTTTTGTAGTTCCTAAACAGTACCTTATAGCCGTTCTTCTCTATAAACTGAACTGCTATCTCTTCACCGGATTTACCCAGGTAAATATTATTCTTAGGCACTGCAAAAACTCTTCCTGTGAATATCAGAAGGCCCAAATTTATTTAAGGCCATCCTGTGCGCCTTTGTAGGATAACCCTTATGCCTGCTGAATCCGTATTGAGGATAAGCCTTATCGTACAGGCACATGATCCTGTCGCGGGTAACCTTGGCGATTATCGAGGCTGCGGCTATAGACTTAGATTTAGCATCCCCTTTTATAATATTGCTTAAGGGGAGGCCCGGCCTTAACTTTACATTTCCGTCTACCAGTATATATAGCTGTTTATTTTTCTCTTTTAAATTAGCGCTGAGCTTTTTTATTGCCTCTTCCATTGCCAGGATAGTTGCCTGCAGAATATTAATGCGGTCGATGACCTTTTCATCTACTATACCGATAGCGAAATCAGATTTTTTAATGATCTCCGGAAAGGCCTTCTCCCTTTGGAGAGGACTAAGTTTCTTAGAGTCGTCAATACGGTTTTTGAAGGATTGTTTCTTAAGGGCTACTGCTGCAGCGACTACCGGTCCTGCCAAGGGGCCCCTGCCTGCTTCATCTACGCCTATAATTATCTTATAGCCTTTTTCCCTGAATTTTTTCTCGTAATATACTCCGCAGCGCATGCGTAAGAGATAGGACGGGCTGAATACTAGATTATTCTTTAGGCTTATCTTCTGCCTCTTCGATCTTGGTAGCCTGTCTGCCGATTTTACCGCGCAGATAATAAAGCTTGGACCTGTGCACCTTGCCCGACTTGACTATTTCAATACGCTCGATGTCAGGCGAATAGAGGGGAAAAACTCGCTCTACGCCTTCGCCATAGCTTACCCTGCGTACGGTAAAATTCTGCCTGATCCCGGAGCCATCCCTTGAGATAACCAGGCCCTCAAATGGATGCAGGCGCACCTTATCATCCGCTTCATAAATCTTAGTCATTACTCTAATGGTATCCCCTACTGCAAATCTGGGCATCTCTTTTTTGGTATACTCGGCTTCAAGCATCTTTAACTTATCCATTTTACTTATCTCCTTTTTTAATTTTACGTAGAAGGTCGGGCCTTCTCTCTTTTGTGCGTTTTAAAGCCTCTTTCTGCCTCCAGCTGGAAATTTTGGTATGGTCTCCTGATAAAAGCAGATCCGGGACTTTCAGGCCGCGAAAATCTGCGGGCCTGGTGTACTGCGGATACTCTAATAGATTACCCTCAAATGACTCAAAATTCAAGGAATTTTTATCCCCCAGGACTCCCGGCAGAAGCCGCACCAGGGTATCTGTCAAAACCATAGCCGGAAGCTCACCGCCAGTCAGAACATAATCCCCTATAGAGATCTCTTCATCTGCCAGATGCTCACCAACACGCTCATCTACCCCCTCGTAATGGCCGCAGATTAAAATCAGATGCTTACAAAGAGAAAGCCTCTTAGCTACTTTTTGCGTTAATTTTTCTCCCTGCGGGCAGAGTAGGATTACCCGAGCCCTGGCCTCTCTCTTAATTTTCTTTACTGCGTCAAATATCGGCTGGGCATTCATCACCATCCCCGAGCCTCCACCGAAAGGCCGGTCATCCACTTTACGGTGCTTATCCGAGGTATAACTCCTCAGGTCATGGATATATATTTTAACCTTCCCCTTAAGCTGGGCGCGTTTAATAATGGACTCATCCAGCACAGCGGAAAACATCTTTGGGAATATGGTGATTATATCTAGGCGCATATTTTAGGCCTTATAATTATCCAGAAACTCCTTCTTAAACTC
>VGKF01000020.1 GCA_016867175.1 Candidatus Omnitrophota bacterium
TTAGAAAAAGCCAGGAAAATTATAGCAAGTAAAACTTATAAGGTTGTAATTTTAGATGAGGTCAACGTGGCTTTAAGGCTGGGGCTCTTAGAGATAAAGGAGGTGCTTGCCTTGCTTAAGGATGCCCCTAGAAATATAGAGATAGTCCTTACCGGCAGATCCCTGCACCCTCAAGTAAAAAAACTTGCGGATTTAGTCAGCGAAATAAAAGAAGTGAAGCATTATTTTAGGCAAGGCATTAAATGCAGGAAAGGTTTTGAGTATTAATGCCTCCAGAAAAACTTCAGCAGTAGAAACCCGCCTAAAAGAAGGGCAACAAAGATAATCGAGAGGATATCAAAGTATTTTTCAATAGAGTCGGCTATTTTTTCCCCAAATATACGCAAGGCCCCCGCTACCATAAAGAACCTGCCTGCGCGTCCTATGATAGAGGCAATAACCAAAGAGCGCCCAACCGATAAAGTAGCCGAATAACGCTCCGCCTACTGAACCAATAGTACAGATAGCGGCATATCTAAACCACTTTTTTTTCGGGCTATGGTCATGGTGATTAAGAGCACATCCGGAGGTATAGGAAAGAACGAGCTTTCAATAAAAGCTATTAAGAAGAGGGCAGTTGGCGCCTGCCTTGAGCTTGACCAATGGATAGTCCAGCCATATATCGATCTAAACCAACGTATAGGCGTCTTAATTATGTACAATATTTTATTCTGCAAGGCATTCTCCTTAAATGTTTTATCATTATGGCAGTTTAATTAAGCAAGTCTACAATAATAATTAAACTTCTGCTTGACCTGGTAAATAGCCAATAGTAAAATATGGGGTATGGAGAATAAATATTCTGGCGAAGAGCGGCGCAGGTTCCAACGCGTTAATGTAAGCTTTATCGTAGTTTATAAGGTAAATCAGCCGGTGCAGGTAAGCATGATGTTGGGAAATAAAGAGGTGCATGCCATTATGTCTAACCTGAGTATAAATGGTATGTCTATCTTGACTAACTATAATCTTCCCGCTGCTACCATCATAAGCTCTAAGTTCATCTTGCTTAATGAGAAGGCGCCCAAGATTATGGACAGAGTTAAGGCAATAGAGGTTAAGGGAGAGGTACGCTACAGCCGTTTTATAAAGGAGCTGGCTTACCAGCTAGGAATTCATTTTACAGATATTACAGATTCGGACCGTAGTTTTATCGGGGAATTTATCAAGCGGGCTGAGGAAACGAGATAGTAAAATATGGCAAATTTTTCTTTTGATATTATCTCTGAGGTAGACCTGCAGGAAATGGATAACGCGGTAAATCAGGCGAATAAGGAACTCGCTCAGCGCTATGATTTTAAAGACAGTAAGTCCTCTATCGCCTATGACCGGAAAGAAAAGAAGGTTACGCTTGTTGCAGATGACGACTTTAAGCTGCGCGCCCTTACGGATATTCTGGTTACCCGCATGGCTAAAAGAAACATATCTCTAAAATCTCTTAAATTCAATCCTCCTGAAAAGGCCTTTGAAGGTTATCTGCGCCAAATAGCACAGATATGCATGGGTATTGATAAAGAGAAGGCAAAGGAACTGACCGGCATTATCAAGGGCTTAGGCCTAAAAGTGCAGACTCAAATCGAAGGCGAGAAGATAAAGGTAAGCTCGGCCAAGAAGGATGATTTACAGGCCGTTATTGCTCACCTGAAAGGATTAAATTTTTCTCTACCTTTAAACTTCTGTAATTATCGCTAAAGTTGCATTGATAAAATTTTACTTGACATTATTTGTTGTTTAGGGTAGTCTACGAATGACAATTTAGTTTATAGGTTCAAGGGAAATCCGTGAAAGCCGGATACAGTCCCGCTGCTGTGATGGGTAGATAAGCTTGCAGAAGCCACTGGCCTAAGACGCTGGGAAGGCGCAAGTAAAAGAGCCCTAAGTCAGAAGACCTCGCCTATAATAAAGATTCACCTCGCGGATAAGGGCCAAGATAAAGCAGGGTGCACCCTTGACGGAATCGTCAAGGGTTTTTTGTTTTTATAGGCACCGCGTAAAGGAGTATGTTATGAAGCAGGGCAGAACGGCCTGTTTTTGGAGCAGCGGCAAAGACAGTTGCATATCTTTATATAAGGCTCTCGCTGCAGGAGAAGAGATCAGCTATCTTCTGAACTTTATCTCGCAGGAATACCGCAGGGTTTCTTTCCATGGCGCACAGGCAGAGATCGTCCGGGGGCAGGCAGATTCTATTGGGATACCGCTTCTGCAACGGGAGACGACCATGGATAATTACGAGGCAGTTTTTTTACAGGCAATGGAGGAATTAAAAGAGATGGGCGTCTCTTCTATTGTCCGTGGGGATATCTACCTGCAGGACCTCAGGGATTGGGTGGAGGAGAAGTGTGCCAGCCGGGGGATGAAGGTCATATCTCCTATATGGCATCTGCCGGCGGAAAAGCTGATTCATGAGTTTGTAGATTGCGGATTTAAGGCGGTCATTACGAGCGCCGATGCGGCTAAGCTTGACAGGTCGTTTACGGGACGGGCCATTGATAAATCCTGTATCGCTGACCTCAAGGCTATTGCGGGGGTAGATATATGCGGAGAAAAAGGGGAATACCATTCCTTTGTCTTTGACGGCCCGATCTTTAAAAGGTACATTGAGATTCTGGAGAGCGAAACGATCTTAATGAAAGGGTACTGGTTTTTGAATATCAAGAGATATGCGATACGCGCAAAAGGAGGGGAAAATGAGGACTAGTCTTTTAAGAATATGGATAGCCATAGGGATATCCGGTGTTGTCATTAGCCCCGCGGAGGCAGCGGGTGTGGATTTAGAGAAAATCGTTGTTACGCCTTACCGGATAGAAGAAAATATACAAGGGGCAGTGGATGCCGTCACCGTGTATACCGATAAGGACATTCAGAACGCTAACAGCTATACGGTACAGGATTTTATCAGGGGTACCCCGGGGATAGATATCGTGCAGACGGGTAGTTTTGGCGGCCCGGTTTCGGTATTCTTGAGAGGCACTAATTCCAATCACAACCAGATTATGATCGACAATGTCAGGATGTATGACCCTATTGCCGCTAACGGTGCCTTTAACCTGGCGCATCTGACGCTGGATAACATAGAGCGCATAGAAGTCGTCAAGGGGCCGCAGAGCGTCCTCTATGGTTCTGACGCCATAGGAGGCGTCGTCAATATTATTACGAAAAAAGGCTCAGGGAGGCCGCATTCGACTTTTTCAAGCGAATACGGAAGTTTTGGCACTCACCGGCAAGCCCTTAGCTCCGACGGTCGTATTGACGGCTTTTCGTACTCATTCGGCATATCGCATCTGGCAAGCCGCGGTATATCCAAATTCAGGGATACCTCTGAAAAAGACCCTTATAGAAACACGGCCCTTTCGTTGAGGGCTGATTATAATATCAACGAAGGGAACACGATCGGAACCATCTGTCGCTTTACGGACGCCTCGTATGAGTATGATAATTCCGTAGGCCTCAAGGACGACCCCGATCTTATCGGTAAAGAAAAACAGATTTCTATCAGCAATTATTTTGAAAACAGGATTACCGATCTCTGGAAGCAACGCCTGCAGCTTTCGTTTATGGGGAACTACCGCCAGGATATTAATGATAAGGATTTTTCATATCCCGTTGATTATCTGAGGAACTGGTACCTGGGGGAGAACGAGCAGTTTGACTGGCAGCATACCATTCAGGCAGCTCCATGGGATACCCTGATCTGCGGCTTCAATTGGCAGAGAGAGAAAGGCAATTATTATTATTACACCGAGTATTCCGGCGGTTCTTCCGAGATACACTTCCCGAAGGTTTTAAGCCGTACCAAGGGGCTTTACCTTCAGAACCTGATGACGCTGAATGAGGCCTTCCGCCTTAATACCGGCGTCAGGATTGACGACCATTCCTACTTTGGGACCAGGGATACGTATAAGATAGATGCCAGCTACTTTTTTAAGAGCGGGACAAAGTTGAAAGCCACCTGGGGGACCGCCTTTAAGAACCCGACTCTCTATCAACTGCATGCCCTTCCTGACCCCTGGTTTGGCGGAGGCAATACCAATCTGCAGCCGGAAGAAAGCCAGACCTTTCAGGCGGGATTTGAGCAAAATGCCCTGCAGGATAAATTGAAATTCGATCTGGTATATTTCCGCACTCAGCTTAAGAATCTCATTGATGCAAAATACAATCCTACTACCTGGTTTACAGATCGCTATTCCAATGTTAGTAAGGCGCGTGTTTTTGGGTATGAGTGTACTTTAAGTTTCGCTCCCTTTAAAGAACTGCAGTTTAACGCCGGCTATACCTGGCAGGATACCGAGGATAAGACCAGCGGCGATGAATTGTTACGTAGGCCAAAGAATAAGTATTTTGCCGGAGTTAACTACGCCCCGTTTGAAAAGCTAGACCTTGGCCTGAAGGTCAACTCCGTTGGCAGGAGAAGCGACTCCAGCAACCGTTTGCTAAAGGCGTATACACGGTGGGATTTGAATGCCGGCTATAAGCTAAACCAGGCCGTAGAGGCATTCCTGAAAGCAGAGAACATTACCGATGTTGTCTACGAAGAGATAAAGAATTATGCCCAGCCCGGAAGGAGTTTCTTTGCCGGGATAAAGGCATCATTTTAACCAGCTTAGGGACAGTTTTAACCGGGAGTCAGAACCGTCCCTTGCTTTTGATGGGGGCTTGTGTTAAGATACAATCATGTTTAAAGAAAACAGGGTCTTTCAAATTACCTTGCTGGTTTCGCTAATCGTACACGGGACAATCCTTTTCCAAAATCCCAACTTCAATCTTTTCTCTAATTTAAGAAAAACCGACGAAAAGCTCGAGGTGAGCTATGTTAAGGAGCAGCAGGTTAATAAAGAGGAGCAGCTAAAACTCCTGCCCAGGAAGGAGCTCCTGCCCTCCGTAGCGGTTTCTAAACTGACATCCAGGAAGATTAACCCTCCTCCCTTCGTAGACAGAGAGGGCATTTTTAATAAAAGCCCTGCCACTTCTTCCAGGCAGCCAGAATTTACCAAGCCTACCTTTATAAAGTCCGATGTTATCTCAGTCAAAAAAATCATAACCATGCCCGCAATTGACCTGGATAAAATAGACAACCCGTCTTATATAAATTACTACCAGGTCGTGCGTGAAAAGATCAGGCGTTCTGCTTACCAGCACTATGCCAAGGCCGAAGTAGGGGAGATCTATCTTTCCTTTCTGGTTACCAAAGAAGGTTTTTTAAGGGACGTGCGCCTGATTGAGGCGAAGTCGTCTCCCAACCCTTACCTAAAAGAGATTGCCTTGAAAAGCATTCGGAATTCTTCGCCTTTTCCGACCTTCCCCAAGGAACTGGATTACCCGCAGCTCTCCTTTAACGTAGTCATTTCTTTTGAAGTCGAGTAAATGCCGCCTGTTACGAATATCTTGACACTCTCCTAAACTGGTGATATATTAAAGGTTCATGGCTATTTTTAGAAGGGAGATGATTATCTATGCCAGAGATTGAAATTAAAAAAGATGAGTCTTTTGAGTCTGCGCTTCGCCGCTTTAAAAGAAAGATCGAGCAGGAAGGAATTTTAAGAGAGTTACGCGACCGTAAACATTACGAAAAGCCCAGCGAGCGTAAAAGAAAAAAATCCAGAGGAAGAAAGTAGGATGGGCTTAGCTCTCTCTACCTCCTGGAATGCATTCCGCGTTCAGAATGCAGAAAAACTGGTCTTTGAAATCAAGGCATTGGGATTTGAAGAGCTGGAGCTTAGCTTCAACCTCTCTTCAGAGACTGTCGCAGGCATAGAGAGACTGGTTGCTCAAGGCGAGATTAAAATCTCAAGCCTGCATAATTACTGCCCCATACCTGTAGGGATGAGCAAAGAAGAAGCGCTTCCTGACTGTTACTCCATGGCTTCTCTTGATGAAGAAGAGAGAGCGCAGGCAGTGAAATTTTCAAAGATTACTATAGAGACAGCCCAAAGGTTAAGGGCAGCGGCAGTAGTCTTACACTGCGGAAGAGTGGAGGTTGTGGACAGGACCAGGGAGCTGATCGGCCTATACAGCGAAGGTAAAAATAATACCCCGCAATTCAAAAGATTAAGAGCGGATATTGTTAAAGAGAGGGCGGCCAGCAGCAGGCCGTTCTTAGAAAAAACACTCAAGAGCCTAGATGCGCTTAGCCGTTATGCTGATAAGCTAAAAATAGCTTTAGGTATTGAAACCCGTTTTTATTACCGTGAAATACCTTCCCTGCAGGAGTTCGGCTTAATATTAGATAGCTTTAAGGGTTCCAGCATAGGTTATTGGCATGATGCCGGGCATGCCCAGGTAATGGAGAATCTGGGATTTGCCAGGCACAGAGATTACTTAGATCAATATAGCAGCAAAATCTTAGGCATACATCTGCATGACCTCTCCGGCTGCCGCGACCATATAGCTCCTGGCAAGGGAGAACTTAACTTTACAAAGCTCCTGCCTTATCTAAAGAAGGAGACCTTAAAAGTAATTGAAGCCCATACACCAGCCACTGCAGGTGATTTAAAAAAAAGTAAAGAACTTCTAGAGAAGATCTTAAATGGCAAGCTGTAAGATAAGGCTTCCTGTTGTAGCAGGGCAGTTTTACAGCTCTTCGGCGGTTGAGCTTAAACAACAGCTAGAAGAGTCTATTGACCGCAATGCAATCAAGATAGATGCAATAGCCTGTATGCTTCCGCACGCCGGTTATATCTACTCCGGAGCAGTCGCAGGCCAGACAGTCTCTTGCATTAATATAAAAGACAGGGTAATACTTCTGGGGCCGAATCATACCGGCTTAGGAGGCCCTTTTAGCATTATGACCGGAGGGGTCTGGAAGACGCCATTGGGCGGGATTGAGATCGATTCTGGCTTAGCCAAAGCCATATTAAATGGTTGCCGGTATCTGGATGATGATGAGCTCGCCCATTTACACGAGCACTCTCTGGAAGTAGAGCTGCCATTTCTGCAGTATTTTAAAACTGATTTTAAGATTGTGCCTATCGCTTTTTCATCCGGTGATATTTCTACGCTAAAGGATATAGGCCGCGATATTGCAGAAACCATCAAGTCCAAAGGATTAAATGATTCGGTTTTACTACTAGCTAGTTCCGATATGACCCATTATGAACCAGAATCACAGGCACGCAAAAAAGATAACGCAGCAATAGAGGCAATATTAGAATTAAACGAAGATAGACTTATGAAAAATATCTCGCGCTTGGATATCTCTATGTGCGGTTATGCTCCAGCAATAACCATGCTTTCTGCTGCCAAGGCATTAGGCGCAACCAAGGCCGAGCTGGTAAAATACCAGACTAGCGGAGATGTTACGGGAGACAAAAACAGCGTAGTAGGCTACGCAGGAATTATCATCAGCTAAAAAGGATAGGATATGGAGAGCCCTGAGAAAAAGATTGACCAGGATTGGAAAGAAACAGCCAAGAAAGAGAAGGAGGCCTTAAATAAAGACGGTCAGTTCATCCCCCCGGAGGCAAGTTTCAACTTCTTTGTCACTACTTTAGCAATTCAGGCATCTATTGCCATGGGGGTAATGGAGAATCCGGCAGATGGTAAGAAAGAAGAGAATCTCCCTCAAGCCAGATTTCTCATTGACACCATGGTTTTATTGAGGGATAAAACAAAGGGTAATCTGAATGCCGAGGAAGAAAAGCTTTTAGAGAACGTGCTTTATGAATTAAGGATGAGCTATATTAACAAGACTAGAGGAGGCTCGCAATGATAGATAAGGCATTATTGGATATCCTGGCCTGCCCAGCCTGTAAAGGCGACGTAGAGTTAAAGGACGAAAGAATAGTCTGTAAAAAATGCAACAGGAAATACCCGGTTAAGGATGGCATACCGGTGATGCTGATAGATGAGGCGCAGCAATGAAAAAAATACTGGTCATACACGGCCCTAATCTGGACCTCTTGGGCCAGAGAGAGCCTGCTGTTTACGGCAGGACGACGCTTAAGCAGATAAACAGCGAACTACTTAAACTTGCTAAAAAACACAAAGTGAGCCTTAAGATTGTGCAATCCAACCACGAAGGACAGATCGTAGACTTAATCGGTAAAGGCAAGAATAAATACCTTGGTTTATTGATCAACCCTGCTGCCTACACCCATACTAGTGTCGCTATAAGGGATGCTATTGCAGCTTCTTCAATTCTGACGGTAGAAGTCCACCTATCTAATATCTACTCTCGCGAAGAGTTCAGGCAAAAGTCCCTGATCAGCCCGGTAGCAAAGGGGACCATAATGGGATTCGGCCCGAAGAGTTACGCCTTAGGGCTCCTTGCGCTCCTAGACCTACTCTAACGCCTATGGATTTGAGGCTAAAAAACATATGCGCTATTTTAAGAAAAGCAGGGTTAGACGGCCTTATCCTCTCCTGCCCGGAGAATATCACCTATCTTAGCCGTTATAGAAGCCGCGATTCATACCTCTTAATCTCAAAAGAACAAAGTATATATTTTACTGATTCTAGGTATGCGGGGGAGGCCAAAAAAAACTTAAAGGGTTTTTTTATAGATGAGATTAACGGCCCTGTATTTGGGGCAATTGCCCAGGCCGCCCTCAGGTTAGGCTTAAGGAACCTTGGTTTTGAGCAGAGATACCTGGCCTTCGGTCCATATAAAAAGCTGAAAGAGTCGTTGAAAAAAAAGGTAAAGCTGCTGCCTATCTATGGCCTTATAGAAGAATACAGGCAGATAAAAAGCAGCGGGGAGCTAGAAAAGATCAGGAAGGCAGCCAGGATTACCATAGAGGCCTTAAGGTTCGCCAGGAGATTGACCAAGGCCGGCGGCATAAGAGAGGCTGAAGTAGCCGGAGAATTAGAGCGTTTCATCAGATATAACGGTGGTTATACCTCTGCCTTTGATATAATCGTAGCCTCAGGAGCTAACTCCAGCTTTCCTCATTACTTGACCTCGCATAAGAAGATTTTGGATGGTGAACCGGTATTAATTGATGTCGGGGTTGATTATG
>VGKF01000021.1 GCA_016867175.1 Candidatus Omnitrophota bacterium
CCGGGGCAGGACCCTGGAAGAAGACCTCAGGCACCGCGACTTTACCATAAACACCTTAGCCCTGGAATTAAAAGATTTATTCTTAACTAAAGATACACGGGCTAAAGTTATTGATTCCTGCGCTGCTGTTAAAGATTTGAAGGCAAAGACAATCAGGATGGCCAGCCCCCAGGCCTTTGATGAGGACGCGCTGCGCATCCTGCGCGCCTTTAGCCTCGCCGCTACCTTTGGTTTTAAGATAGAGCCAAGGACGTTGCAACTTATTAAATCCAAGGCAAAAAAATTATCGGATGTCTCTTTGGAGCGTATACGCGATGAGTTATTTAAAATACTAGATGCGCGGGATTCGTTTAACTATATCTCGAAGATGGATAATCTGGGGGTTATTAAAGCGCTCTTGCCGGAATTTAATATTATGCGCGGGGTTAAGCAGGGGCCCTATCATCACCTGGATGTCTGGAAACACACCTTAGAAACGCTTAAACAGTTGGACGGCTTAATCAGTCAGATGCGTTCTAGTAAAAGGATACAATCTTATTTAGCTGAACCTATCTGCGCCGAAAGGAGCAGGCGTAGCCTGGTTAAGCTGGGTGCCTTGTTGCATGATATAGGTAAGCCTGCTGCCCTGCGCCGTAAAGGAGGCAAGACGATCTTTCACGGCCACGAGCGCATAGGCTCTGAGATAGTGCAAGATGTAGCCCGGCGCCTTAAGCTTTCTAATGACGAAATTCAGGCCCTGAATAAAATGGTCTTCTGGCACCTAAGGCCGGGTTATCTTGCGGATACGGAAAAACCCACTCCAAGAGCAGTTTTCCGGTATTTTCGCGATACTGCTCAGGAAGGCCTGAGCATACTTTTGCTTTCTATGGCTGACCAGAGGGCAACGCGCGGGCCGCTGACCTCTAGGGATTCAAGAGAGCAGCACGAAAGAGTGATTTCTAGATTAATTAAGGAATATTTCAAGAATAAAAAAGAAAAGAAATTAGTCAGGCTCTTAAACGGAGATGAGCTTATAAAAAAGTTTAAGCTAGGGCCTTCCCCTTTAATCGGAAAGGTGCTCTCTGAGCTGGAAGAGTTACAGGCGATCGGCAGATTAAAAAATAAAAAAGAGGCTTTAGAGGCGGCTAAAAGGATCATTAGTAATGAAAAATAAAGAGTTTGTGCTAAGTAGAGAGATTATCGAAGAGTTAATAAAAGAAAAGGGCCTGGTCAGCAATTTCATTGATTTAAAGACGCAGCTTACCCCAGGAGGATTTGACCTGACCGTAGCCAAGATTTTTTCTTTTAGCTCTGGCGGAGTCCTGGATTTCTCCAATAAAGAGAGGTCCTTACCAAAGGCTACAGAAGTTAAGCCTAAGAAGGTAAACAAGAAAGATAAATTTGGCTGGTGGAATTTAAAGAAAGGTTGCTACAAGGTAGTGACTAATGAAGTAGTCAGCCTGCCCAATGATTTAATGGCAATTGCCTTTTCGCGCAGTTCGCTTTTACGTATGGGGGTTTTTGCGCAGAATGCGGTTTGGGATGCGGGTTTCGAAGGAAAGAGTGAATTTATGCTTGTAGTTGAGAATACCTTTGGCCTTCGGCTCAAAGAGAATGCCAGGGTAGCGCAGCTAGTATTTTTAAGGACAGCAAAAACAAACAAGGGCTACCAGGGCATCTACAAAAACCTCTAGCCTCTAGGGACGGTTCTTAACCCAAAGCAAAAGTGTCCCCTTTCTATATGAGGATGGGGACAGTTTCAGTTCAATTTCAGAACCGTCCCTAAATAGGGAGATAGAATGTTTATAAAGGATACCAGAATTAAATTAGTTAAGGCCGATATAACCGAATTAAAGGTAGAGGCAATAGTCAACGCTGCCAATAACCGCCTGGAGATGGGCGGGGGTGTAGCAGGCGCAATAAAGAGGAAGGGTGGCAATATAATAGAGGAAGAGGCAATGGCGCTCGGCCCGATCAAGATTGGAGAGGCAGTAGCTACCTCTGCGGGAAAGCTCCCTGCTAAATATGTGATCCATGCCGCTACTATGGGCATGCCTGCCTGCCGGCAGGCAGGGAATTTTAAAACTGATGAATTTAAAGTTAGAGATTCTGCTAAAAACAGTCTACTACTAGCAGAGGAACTGAAGATAAGGTCTATAGCATTCCCTGCCTTAGGTTGTGGAGTAGGAGGTTTTCCTCTTTTAGCAGCAGCTAAGATTATCTCACAGGAGATACTCAAGCACCTGCGTGAGAATAAATCTAGCTTAAGAGAAATTATCTTCTGTTTGTATGATGAAGAGGCTCATCGGGTTTTTAAGAAGGGCGCACTTGGCTACTTAGAATATGTTACACATAAACTCCAGGCAGGCCCTTTTATTACTGTAGATGCAATTATAGAGATAAACGATGGGATAGTTATCATCGAGAGGAGCAATCCTCCTTTTGGCTGGGCCCTACCAGGAGGTTTTGTAGATTATGGAGAAAGCCTGGAGCAGGCAGTAGCAAGAGAAGCAAAAGAGGAGACCGGGCTTGATTTAGAAGAGGTAAGACAATTCCACACTTATTCTGTGCCTAACCGCGATCCACGCTTCCATACTATAGGCACGGTATTTATCGGCCAGGCCAAAGGTAGACCTAAGGCAGGAGATGATGCTAAGGACCTTCGGGTAGTTAAGTTAAGCGAGATTAATAAAATCAACTTCGCCTTTGACCATAAAAAAATCATCCAGGATTATATTAAATATAAAGCAGGCAAAGACCCCTTTTAATGCCCTTCCTATCATACCTAAAATTTATTAGCCTATTTTTGCTTGCCGGCTGTTTATGCTCATGCAACAAAGAGCCGATTAAGAAAGTCTGCCTGGGTGGAACCTGCATAATGGCAGAGGTTGCAGATTCAGGTCCGAAAAGGCAGCAGGGCCTGATGTTTAGAAAAAGCCTATCAGACAACGAGGGGATGCTTTTTATTTTTGACGAAGAAGGACAGCATGCCTTCTGGATGCAGAATATGCTTATCAGTCTGGATATTATCTGGATTAACCAGGAAAAAATAATAGTAGATATCATAACAAATACGCCTCCTTGCAATGACGCCTGCAACATCATGGTCCCCCGCTCTAAAGCTAAATACGTGCTGGAAGTCCGCTCTGGTTTTGTCCAGAAACATAATATTAAAATAGGCCAAAAAGCGATTTTTTAACCCATTTTTTTAAAGCGCTTTAAAAAAGTTTGATTTCGGGTTGAAATTTAGAATATAAAAAGTTATATTTTAATTGATATTGAGTATATGCCTTAACGATAAAGCTAAGGATCTCTAAGGGGAGCTTGGTTTCCTCGTAGGAGATAAGACCGAGGCGCTAAAGTTGTGGCGACTCGGTTTTTGTTTATAAACCAGAAATGATAACCCTATTACTACCTTTGGCGGATACTATGAATATCAGGGCGAGATTGCTGAGGGGGCACAGATAACGGTTTTAGAGGCAACAGAAAATATCGCCATTTCTAGTTTTAATGATGCCCCGGAAGGCGTATCGATACCTGTTATTGTAATGGGCTGCGCACAGTATAAAGTACAATTTGCAGACGGTACTATCGGATATTTAACAGAATACAACCCCCGTAGTTTTTTAGGCGGGATAGTAACTTTCTTTAGCGTTGGGCCGGCTGTATCTGAAGCACAGCCGTAATAGGTAAGTATAAATAATACGGTGAGGCTGCTTGGCAGGAGGATAGGCAGCCTTTTTTGTGCTTTTGCGGCCAGTGGCCGCTCGAGTATTTCATTTGAGAGGCCGCGGCGGTTGCAGCCCCCGCGGAGATTAATTTACCCTTCCCGCAGCTGCTTCTCCGCATCCACAATATCGCGGTTGATTACCCGGATAGCCTCGCGGGTCCTTTCCTTAATGATATAAGAGGCAGCAGGGGATTTGGAGATTTCTCTTAAGATTTGCACGCTCATACGGAAGTAACGCACGATCTCGCCTTCATCCGTATCTGTATATTTAAGTATCTTATCAAAACTGGTGCCGCGCAGCCAAGCCTCCATGCAGCTACTCAGGTGAAAATAAGGAGGCTTGCTAAAAGAATAGACGCGGTGATTGGTCTCATTCTGTTTTATCCTGGCATAGATCACTTCCGAAAGCCTTCTTATTTTGCGGCTAGATTTAGACTGGGTCAGTATATGCTGGTTTTTACGCGGCTCAAAGACTATTGCTGCGGCAATGATACCTAAGCCAAACTCATCCAGCTGCTCAAGTATCTTGGCATCGTAAAGCTCAGCTAGGATCAATTCATAACTATATGCTGCCCTGGCAAATTCCCCTTTTGGCGTTAAATCGCCTTCTTCTATATATCCTGAGTCTTTAAGTAGCTGTAGCTTTGCTTCAATAAGCCTGAGCGCATCGCGCTGCTCGTTTTTCCTGGATTGGAAATAATGTAAAGAGAGCGGATAGATATCATAAAGTTCATCTTTATATTTTTGATATAAACTCAATATCGTGGCATAAGAGGTATTAAATTGGCTCCTGACTTCTTCGGGTTGTCCGTAGATAGTGCGGTTGATTTCTTCATAGCTGATCCTACGCGGATTAATACGACAGTAGACAAAGCCTTCTTTATCCATGCCGCGCCGGCCAGCACGGCCAGCCATCTGGTAGAAATCCCTAGTCTTTAGATTCCTCATATAGCGGCCGTAGAATTTCCTTAAGTCATCAAAGATTACCGAGCGGCTGGGCATATTTATCCCCAGGGCAAAGGTCTCAGTGGTAAAGATAACCTTTAAGAGCTTGCTGGTGAATAGCCGTTCAATAACTTCTTTTAAGGTAGGCAGCATCCCGGCGTGGTGGTAGGCAATCCCTCTTTGGATAAGCGCATACATCTCTTGCGCCGTACGGTCCTCTTTTAAATCAAAACGCAGGCACAAATCATCGTAAAGTGAGGTTATCTGGGCTTTTTCTTTATTAGTAAGGAAATTATAGCCGTATAATTCCTGGGCCAGATCTTCAGCGCGCCTCCTGCCGAAGACAAAGTAGATGCAGGGTAGGCCTTCGTTCTGGCGGATATAATTTATCAGGCCGGAGATCCTATTTGCGCGGCCCAGGCCCATTCTTTTTAATTTATTGATATTATCCAGCACTTCGTTTTGATATTGGAACAAGAAATGCAAAGGCACCGGCCTTTTTTCCTCAATGACAGTCTTGACTGGCTTCTCGTGAATTTTAGAGACCCACTCTGCCAGCTGTTTGATATTGGGTATGGTAGCGGAGAGGCAGAGGATATTCATGTGGCGGGGCAAAAAGATCAGTGACTCCTCCCAGACTGTGCCGCGTTCAGGGTTATCTATGTAATGCACTTCATCAAAGATAACCCAGGAATATTGTTCTAGGCTCCCCGGCTCATCCAGGATTTTATTGCGGAAGATCTCCGTGGTCATGATCAGTACCGGCGCATCCGGGTTTAATGATACATCTCCGGTAAGTATGCCTATGGCATCTGTGTATTCTTTCTGGAAGTCGCGGAATTTCTGGTTAGAGAGCGCTTTGATGGGAGCAGTATAGATGACGCGCTCACCGCTTTTTAGGGAATTTGAGATTACATGTTCGGCAATGGCGGTCTTGCCTGCGCCAGTAGGCGCTGAGACTATTACGGAGAGGCCCTGGTTTATATAATCAATAGCCTCTTGCTGGAAGGGATCATAACGCATAAAGGTATTATAATCTAAAATTATTGATTTATCTAATAAAAAAGAATACAATGTAATATTAATGGGTTACGCAGTAGCTTTAGATAAGTCTTGGAAGGAGCTAGAGGCCCTGAAGGCAGGAGATAGTTTTTTAGTCAAATTCCTGGCTGATGAATACAGTATAGATTGTAAGGCCAAAACCGTATTCTCTTTATCTTGTAATGCCAGGGCTAAGGATTTTACAGCAATTCTAATTTTGCATTATCTGGCCTCAAAGATAAAAGGCCTGCCGCCTGAAACCAAAGAGTGGGTCTCTTTTAAGGAATTGAGTTCAGGAGAACAGTATTATCCGGCATTCAGAAAGCGCGCTATTGAGCCAATAATTAGGAAATACGGCAGGAACTCCGAAGGCGCAGATATAATCTTGCCTTTAAGCGTATTTGAGGGAGTGCCTGTTTTAGTGAAATTCTGGAGAGGCGATGATGAGTTTGGCCCAGAGGCGAATATGCTTTTTGATAAGAGCATAGCTAAAATATTCTGCACCGAAGATGTAGCGGTATTAGGAGGTCTTGTTGCAGCCGGCCTATGACCAGGAAAAAAGTTAAGATGAGCAAGTCGCTGAAGTTATTATTTTTCGCGTTATTGGTCTCAGCGGCATCTTTTTTATATCTCCATGCTAATGAGCCAATCACTGTTTATTATTCAGAGGATGGTAAATTTACGGTTCCCCTGGGTAAGTCATATAATTATACCGACATTCTAGTAAAGAGGGTGGTTGACGGAGATACCCTGCAGCTTGAGAGCGGAGAGAGGGTGCGCTTAATCGGGATAGATACCCCTGAGATGCATGAGTCAGAGAAATTACAGCGTGACGCAGCGCGCACTAAACAGGGCCAGGCTACCATACAGAAATTAGGCAGACGCTCTTATGAATTTACCAAAGATCTGGTAGAGGGTAAGCGCGTCTCCCTTGAGTTTGATGTAGAAAAACATGACAGATACAAACGGCTGCTTGCTTATGTGTATCTGAAGGATAGGACGTTCGTCAATGCCAAGATAATAGAAGAGGGGTATGCTTCTCTGATGACCATTCCTCCTAATGTTAAATATGCGGATTTATTTCTAAGTTTATACCAAGAGGCGCGCGAAAAAAGGCGCGGCCTCTGGAAATAAAAAGGGGACACTTTTACTTTGAGTTGAGAACCGTCCTTAAGTAAGAATGGAGGAATTATGCTGAGATTTTTAACTGCAGGTGAGTCGCATGGAAGGGCGCTGGTGGCAATATTAGAGGGGATGCCGGCAGGCTTAAAAATTACCCTAGAAAAAATCAATCAGGAGTTAAGGCGCAGGCAATCCGGATTTGGCCGCGGCGCTCGCATGCAGATTGAAAAAGACAAGGTCAAGATAATCTCCGGATTGAAGAATAACTTTACCCTGGGTAGCCCGATTTGTTTGTATATAGAGAATAAAGATTTCAGCATAGAAAGACTCTCTAAAGTTTTATGCCCCAGGCCAGGCCATGCGGATTTAGCAGGGTTGCTTAAATACGGGTTCAGTGATGTAAGAGAGGTGCTTGAGCGCGCCTCCGCTAGGAGCACTGCAGCAAGCGTAGGGATAGGCGCGCTTTGTAGAATATTATTAGCTGAGTTTGCTATAAAGTTATCGAGCGTTGTGCTCTGCGTGGGAGGAGAGATTAACGCGCAGGGTGAGAAAAGAAAGATCGCTCAGGCGATCAAATGCCGTGATACGGTAGGCGGGATATTTGAAGTGCGGGTTAAGGGAGTCCCTGTAGGCCTAGGTAGTTATGCGCAGGCAGATAGGCGGCTAGATGGAAGGCTGGCTCAGGCCCTGATGTCTATACCCGGAATTAAAGGGGTAGAGGTTGGCCTGGGCTTTGGTTACGCCGATAACTTTGGCTCAAGCGTTCACGATGCGATCTACTATAAAGCCAATACAGGCTATCTGCGTAAGACCAATAATGCCGGCGGCATTGAAGGAGGTATTTCTAACGGTGAGGATATAATACTGCGCGCCTGCATGAAACCTATATGCACACTTATGAATCCCCTGGATTCAGTAAATATAAAAACTAAGAATACCTCCAAGGCCTCTACTGAGCGCTCAGATACCTGTGTGGTCGAGGCTGCCGGCGTAGTGGCGGAGGCAGCGGTAGCCTTTGTTCTGGCAGATGCATTTTTAGAGAAGTTTGGCTCAGATACGCTTAGAGACATAAAAGAAAACTTTAAGCATTATCTAAAAAGAATAGGTTAGATAAGCTCGCCTCCTTCGTCTATTGCACTAGAAGGAGGTGATAGAGATGAAGGGCAATGAGATCGAGGTCAGCCGTATCCATAAGATTGAGGGCGACTCAAAATTAAAGGCCTTCGTGGATCTTTCTCTGGATGGGGTTATCATCAAGGGGCTGCGCATAGTCAGCGGAAGCTCCGGCTTGTTCGTGGGTATGCCCAGGCACCAGGGTAAAGACGGGAAATGGTACAATACCGTATATCCGGCCACTAAAGAGATCCAGGAAAGGATCAGCAATCTGGTATTGGCAGCTTATGAAGGTTAGGTTAGCCAGGGGCACCTTTTTTAAAAAAAGGTGCCCCTCTTGTAAAGGTAAGGGCGGGTTAAAATGAAAAATATTTATTTAGTGGGTTTCATGGGAACAGGCAAAACTTGCGTAGGAAAAGAAGTAGCCAGGAGAAAGAAGCGCGGATTTGTTGACCTGGACGAATTAATAGAGCTTAAAGAAAAGAGGTTAATCTCTGATATCTTTGCCAAAGAGGGCGAGCCGTATTTCCGTAAATTAGAAAAGAAGGTATTAAGAGAGGTTTGTAGAGAGAATAATTTCGTAGTTGCTTGCGGGGGCGGTATCGTGCTGGATAAGGATAATATCGCTATTATGAAAAGGACCGGCATCATTATTTGCCTCTCGGCCTCGCCAAAGGCGATCCTTGAAAGGACTTCCGGTGAGGGTAAACGCCCGCTTTTAAATGTAGCTGACCCCGGGGAACAGGTAGAACTTTTATTAAAACTGCGCGCTCCTTATTATTCCCTGGCGGATAAAAATATAGATACATCCAAATTATCGGTCAAGGAAGTAGCAAGCAAAGTTTTAAAATTAGTTGTAAAGAATCAATGACCAGAATCCAGGCCCTGGTAGGTTTAAATCTCACCAGAGACATAGGCAGTATCAGGCTCAAGCTACTGCTTGATTATTTTA